>JBCCHL010000123.1:0-13930 GCA_039028775.1 Pseudomonadota bacterium
CGCCTGGCGAGCATGCTGTCCAAGTTTTCACTACAGACCACGCGCCTGCAATACGAGCGTGACCTACTGCTACAACAACTCACCACACGCGCTCAGGAGATGGAGGACGCCAAGCAGGAAGCGGAAGAAGCCAACCTCGCCAAGTCACGCTTTCTTGCCCAGGCGAGCCACGATCTTCGGCAACCGTTGCACGCCATCGGCTTGTTCGTCGAGACGATTTCCAATGACAACCTGACCCCGCGGGTCAACAACATCGTCGAGCGTGTGCAGACCTCGCTCGGCGCATTGTCCAAGCTGTTCGACAGCCTGCTGGACATCACCCAATTGGACACCCGCAAGATCAACCGCAACGACATGAATTTTGCGCTGCAGGAAATGTTCGATCAGTTGCAACAGGATTTCCGTCCGATCGCCCGCGAGCAGCAGGTAGAGTTACGCTTTGCGCGCACGTCGGTAGCAATCCGCAGTGACGTTATACTGTTCGGACGCTTGTTGCAGAACCTCATCTCCAACGCGATTCGCTACGCCCCCGGAGGACGGGTGCTGGTCGGTGTCCGGCGCGGCGCCCGGTATAGCATCGAAGTACTGGACACCGGTCCTGGAATCGCCCCCGAGGACCAAGCCCGTATCTTCCAGGAGTTCGTGCGACTCGAGCCCAAAGATCAGTTGTTGGCCCCGGGGCTTGGACTCGGCCTCGCGATCGTGCAGCGCGTCGCCGGCATATTGACGCTGCGTCTCGATCTGGACTCAACGCCCAGCAGGGGTACGCGCTTTGCGGTGCGGGGGCTGGAACCCGCCACAGGGGCGCTCTCCCCGATTGTTGAGGAAACCAGGTCTACGCCGGCCCACACACTGGAAGGCGCTCGGATCTGTGTGATCGATGACGACGTCGAAGTGCTCGAAGCGACCGAGCGTCTGCTGTCTCAGTGGGGATGTCAGGTCCAGACCACGGACAAGCTGGAAGACGTGGAGGATACGGTCGACGTGGTGATCAGCGACGTGGAGCTGGCGGACGGGGTTAACGCCTTCGATGTGTTCGGTGCGCAGGAACCCGACTTCGAGCTGGTGTTTATCAGCGGCAATACTTCAGCGGAACTGCGTGAACGGGCCAACGCACACCACGCCCCACTGCTGCACAAACCGGTGCGGCCCGTACAGCTACGGTCCGCCCTGTTGCACGTTCTGACCCGAGACGCCAATGCCGGCGCTAGAGATGTTTAGCCGCCAGTGCCGCAGCCGCGGCACGACTGTTCACGCCCAAGGCCCTGAGCATCGCCGAAACATGAATACGCACGGTATAGGGTGAGAGCCCGAGCACCTTAGCAATCTCTTTATTGGACTTACCCCTGCAGATCAACTGCAACACTTCCTGTTGACGCGGCGAGAGACTGGCAACAAGTTCGGGCGCGGGCTGAGCGGGGGCCGTTTCCATCAACGTGAGCGACGGTCTGAAGTCGACGCTGTTGCCTTCCAACACCGCACCGATGGAGGACACCATACAATCCGGCGATACCGATTTGCTGACAAAGCCATTGGCACCATCAACTAGGATTCGGTCTATGACCGCATTGTCTTCGACCATCGATACGACCACAATCGCGGTGGTCACCAACTCGGCGCGCAGGCGACGCAAATCCACCTGGACGTCGAACCCCGGGAACATCACATCGAGAACCAGCAGGTCGGGGGCGTCGTCGACCAAGAGAATTTTGCGCAACGCGGCCATATCTCCCGCCTCGGCAATCTCCAACTCGAGCCGCTGAGCGAGCAGACGCGCCAAGCCTTCGCGAAAGATCGGATGATCATCAACAAGAATCGCTCGCGCTTTGAACATGTACGCTCCCATGGTTGTCTATCAGTGCGCCCGATCCACCTCAGACGCGATGACTACGGCTGATGAGGCGCAGTGCGAGCCTGAAATTGGAGCCGTGATCGGGGTGGAAAGACCCAACATAATTTATCCGCCTTACCGACCACAACTAGCACGCCTGTACTACACTGGACCGCCGCATCCATCAATACGACCAATGCTTAGGCTGGAACCAGCCCTGTGCATCTGCCCAGGCCCGTGCCTGCTCAACGTCGCGCATCGCGGCCACTTCCAGGCGGGGTTCGAACAGCTCCAGAGCTTGGGCCTCCGCATCTATGTCTTCAAGGCTGAGCAATGCCATTCCGGGCCCACAAGCGTGCAGAGCGACATGGCCAAGCAAGGCGTACAGCCGATGGGCAAGATTTTCGACCCCGGACCTGAGCAAGGCGCAGCGACTCATATCTCCTGCGCGCACCGCCAGGGTCAAGCCGTAGGTCACATAGTAACCTGCGTTCTGCTCCTCAAAACGCTCCAGCGCTTGTTCCGTGAGCGCCAGGGCGCCCGCGGGTGTCTCTTCCAATTGGGCAAGGAAGAGATCCGCCTGACTGACAAACATACGGTGATTGCCCGCGACAAACTCCTCGCGGCTGGCTTCCAGCAACACCCGCGCATCCACTTCCCCACGATAGAACGACAACTGCGCGAGATCATGGCGCGCATGCAGCGCCAGCCCACCGGCGGGATGTGTCTCGGCGTTTGTCAGGGCTTGTTCGAACAGGGGTTCTGCCTTGGCCAGATCGCCCATGCGCATATAAATGCCGCCCAGTCGATCGGGATACCACGCGAGCCCGATGCGATCATCCGCTGCCAGAAAGTCGACGCGCGCGCGCTCCAAAGCGTCGCGCGCCTGTGCCATCCGCCCCATTTTGTAAAGAGACACGACCACATTTTCCCGGCTGATACCCACGCGGCGCAACCGCCCGAGTTCCTCCCAATTGCGCACGATGCTCTGCTTCACCACCAAGCCTGCTTCCAGATCGCCCATGAGGTCAAACAGCATTGCCCGCCCTGCCAGCACCGAGTTGATTAACTGCGGATTCTGCAGCGCCTGAGCCAACTCGAATGCACGCTGTTTAAACTCGGACGCCAGATCAAGGCGGCCTGCTTCCTTGGCAAGGCTGCCAAGCTTGCTCAGAGCATTGACCTGACCACGTTGGTTGTTGAGCGCCACAAACTCGTCAAACGCGGCCTCTACCGGGCCGCTGTCCGTCAGTTCCGGATTCATGTCGTGACGCCGATAGCGCGCATGCGCAGCAAGACCGCGGGCACCGATCTGCTCGGCTTTGGCGATCGCCAAATCTGCGCTGGCCATGGCGGCGCGCCACTCGCCGATCTCATACAGCACCAGCATCCGGGTCATGTCGACCGCTGGATCGGTCGAGAAGCGCTGATCCTCCGCGATGGTGTCGAGCAGCGCGAGCGCCGCCTGGCCATCGCCCGAGCGCACCAGTACTTTGGCCAGCAGTAGCGCATACTCGACCTTCTCCGGATAAAACTCCCGCAGCGCCTGATACAACTCCTGGGCTCGGGGCCACTCGCTATGGAGACGGTGATATTGCGCCTGTATATTCAACTGCAGTTCCCGCGTGAGAGCGTGTCGCCCCTCGGAGGCGCGCGAGATATGATCTTGGGCGATGCTGGAGTACCCCAAGTCGTCATACGCCCGAGCGAGTCCGGCATTGGCCATCGGCATCGTGGCTACCCCGGGAATATTCTGAAAGTGTGTTATCGCTTCACGTGACAGGCCCTGTTGCAAGCGTTGCAGGGCGCGCGCGTAGTGGGCCAGATCATCGTTATCCGCCGGGATGGCCGCGGTGGCGACATCGCGCTGTTCTGGGCTAAATGGATTGACTTCCAACCAGTCGAAGACCTGCAGACTGACCCGCGCCGCGAGGTCCGAAAGGTTTGCCGCGCTCCCGGTCAGTTCGGCGTCGAAGCGCCGGGTAGGATTGTCCCGATCCACAAGGGAGACAGAAGCGGTGAGCAGGTCGCGCGAAGAGGTGGTAAGCGCCACATCCAACCTGAAGTCCGCCGCGTTGGCAGACACCGGCTCAAGACTCAGGCCAAACAGGTTGGTGAGCACGGTTTGCGGCGCCTGGTCCGTCAACACGCGTACCGTTCCAGTCGCCTGCAGATAGCTTGCAAGCCCCTGCGCAAAGCCGATACCCATCCACGCCTGGGTGGGCGGCACGGACGTCTCGATCACGGCGAAGGCGGTCAGTGGATAGCGCGCGGGCACCCGATATTGTGTGTACCAGATCGCAATCGCCACGGCGAGCACCGCAAACGCGACAAAGGTCAAATCGCGACGCCAACGGGTACCACCGGGTTGTTCAGCAAAGCTCTCGCGCAGGGCGGCGATGGTTTGGTTAAGATCGGGTTGCTCACCACTTCCGAACGGCTCGGCTGCATCGGAGCGGACTTTATCCATCGCCGACTCTTTGTCGCCGTCTGCGGGTAAATTCTTCTCCATGACCTCAACTACTCCTGATCGCGCATCCCACGATCCCGTTCACGCCGCCCGCACTTCCTTCCACCTCCACTTGCACTTGCACTTGCACTTGCACTTCCACTTCCATCAGCTTTGCGCTAGCACTCAACTTTACCCGCTACGGTGCCGGCTCGATATAGATGCGCATCAATTCAGAACGCGCAGCCGGGTCGAGGGCAGCCTCACCCGCAGGGTAACCATTCAACTGCAGAATGTAGGCGACCAGTTGCATGTACTGTTGCGTGCTCAAGCTGTTCGGCGCTGCCTCGGGCATGGTCTGGCGGGTGACATCGAGCAGGTCCGCGACGGATGAATCGATCCAACGAAATTCGAAATCTTCGCCGATAAGTGAAGGTGCCGGGCCATGTCCGCCAGCCCCGCCGGGCGCATTGCTATGGCACGCGAGACACGCCTGGCTGAAGACCTCAGCACCCGCTGCTGCCTGCTCCGAGGTATACACACCCTCCCACACCGAGCGATCTTCCCCGCCGTGGGCCAAAGCTATCAAGGCACTCAACACAAGAGCGGCGAGGTTCCGTCCCGCACCTGCGCGATCACCATGCGGGCTCATCGGTTCGCTCGGTCCGGAAGTTTGAACGCGATCAATTCCGGTGGGGTGCCACCGATGGTCAACGCAATGTACTGTTTTCCGTCCAGCATGTATGTCATCGGCGTGCCGATAGCGCCACGGGGTAAGTCGACCGAGCTGAGTTCGGCCCCGGTGGATTTGTCGTACGCCACCAATCTCGGCCCGCCATCCGAACCGCCGGCTGACAGCGCGGTGATCAGGAGGGTCTTGGTCAACAGCGGTCCACCGCGTCCATCCCCGCCCAGCGGCGGCAGATCAAGATGCCGCAACATGCGATGGTTGCGGAGGCGATCACCATTACCCAGCGGGGTCATCCAGACATGCTCACCGGTATTCATGTCGATGGCGGTCATTCGCGAATACGGCGGCTTGAGCAGTGGCAGGCCGCGCGGCATGCGCGGATAGCCGTGGGTTATGCGGCGCTTGAGGCGCTGATTTTCCGGCGCACCGTGGGTATAGCGCAGGTTCCCGTTGTCGGGTTGATAGAACGACAGCACCCCGCCGGTGTTGCGCGAGGGGACGTATAGAATCCCGGTTTCCGGGTCGACCGCCGCACCGCTCCAGTTGGCGGCACCACTACCGGTGGGACGAAACAGCAGCCCCTTGGTAGTCTCGTCCGCCAGCATCTGCGGCGTGTACAGCGGCCCCAAGGTATAGCCCTCCACCGCCTTCAACGCCATGGCGCGAATCTCTGGCGTGAAGTCCACCAGGTCGTCTTCTTCAAAACCCTGATATTCGAAGGGTGCGGGCTTGGTCGGGAAAGGCTGCGTCGGCGCCGGCTCCTCACCCGGCATATTGGTGGCGGTGGGCACCGGACGCTCTTCGATGGGCCAGATCGGCTCACCGCTGATGCGATCGAAGGCGTAGAGAAAGCCCTGCTTGGATGCCTGTGCAAGCGCTTTGATCGGTTTGCCGTCCACCACCACATCGAGCAGATTGGCAGCCGTGGGAAAATCGTAGTCCCACAACCCATGATGGACCGCCTGAAAGTGCCACAGCTTATCGCCGCTGGCGACATCCACCGCGACGATGCTCTCGGCAAATAGATTATCCCCCAGCCGGTGACCGCCATAGTAGTCGTTCGTCGGCGTGCCGGTCGGGAGATAGACAATACCCAATTCCTCATCGGCACTGAGATAGGTCCACACGTTGGCGTTACCCGAGTAGCGCCAGGAGTTGTCACGCCACGTGTCCGCACCCTCATCATCGGCACTGGCAGGGACGGTATGGAAGTCCCACCGGTGGTCGCCGGTGCGTACGTCCCAGGCGCGCACCCACCCCGGTACCGCTTCTTTGTTAACCCGGCGGTCCGCAACGGATGAACCGTGGATCACCGTATCACCAACCACAATCGGCGGCGATTGTACGGAGTAGAGCATCGCGTTCAGATAGTCGCGCTGGGAGCGTTCGGCTCGAGGCAAACCCTGGGTCAGATCCACCCGTCCGTTGCGACCAAAACCGGGACAGGGGTAGCCTGTCGCAGCCTGCACGCAGATGAGATCGCCAGCGCCAGTACCCCAGAGAATCCGCTCATCGTCCGCCCCATCGCTCCAGAACGCGACTCCGCGCTGGCGCCAGGTGACGGTCATAGAGGTGGTGCCTTCTTCGTAGCTCTTCGGGTTGTAAATCCAAACCGCCTCGCCCGTGCGTGCATCCAGCGCCACCCCCTGAGACAGCGGCGTGTTGAGGAACAACCTCTCGTTCACCATCAACGGGGTAGCTTGCAGATGGGCGTAGTTCGGTGTGTTCTGTTGCCGATAGAGATTGGGATTGTCGGCTTCGAGCGCAGCGACCACCGCGTCCCGTGACGCCCACCACTCACCGCCGTCCGCTGTGGAGCGACTGAGGAAACCATCGACCGATACCCAGCGCCAGGCGATCTCAAGCTCGGCGAAGTTGTGACGGTCGATCTGACTCAACGGCGCGTACTTGGTGCCCGCCTTGTCAGCACCGTAGACCGGCCATTCATAGGTCTGCGGATCGCCTCGCTGAGTCTCCTGCGCCAGCACCTGAGGCGCCTGGATAGCCACGAGGCCAACAACGCTAGCGCCGATGAGGCGACGCACTTTCTCCCCTGTCATACTCCCCCCAACACATCTTCGCGTGCGGTATTGGCAGACACCCAATACCTCTCCCCTGCGCCACATTCTACGCATATAAAGCCGGTGCAGCATCCCCACGTCGGGGCTTGGACAAGGCTTCAGGCCTGCGTGTTAGACTCCATGACACAACGGCTTTGGGGAGGGTCATGCAGGGACATTCAACCGGTAGCGCATTGACGGCGTTGCTCAAATGGCTGGTCCTGAGCGCGGGCCTGGCACTGTGCGCACAACAAACCTGTGCCCAAGACTATCAACCTCCGCGCACCCCCTGGGGCTCCCCGGATCTGCAGGGCGTGTGGTCCAATGAAACCCTCACCCCGTTCGAGCGACCCGCGAATCAGGCTGATCAAGCCTATGTGACCGAGGCGCAAGCGCGCGCCGCCGCGCAGCGATTGGCCCAACGTGTGGCAGCGGATGCCAGCGATCGTACCGGTCAAGCCACACCCCCTCCCGCCGGCGGTAATGTAGGCGCCTACAACCTCGGCTGGATGGACTTCGGTACCCAGGTCGTCAGCACCCGCCGCTCCTCGCTGGTCATCGATCCAGCGAACGGTCGTGTGCCGGTCCGCGCGGCCGCTCTGCGCGCGCGCGAGCGCGCCCAGCGCGCCTCCTTCGATGACCCGGAACACATGAGCGTATGGGATCGTTGTATCACCCGCGGCATGCCCGGCGGCATGTTCCCCGCACGTTACAACAATTACTATCGCATTCTGCAGACCCCGGACTTCATGCTCATTTTCTACGAAATGATCCACGAAGCGCGCATCATCCCGATGGACGGTCGCCCCAGACTAAGGGGCTTGCGCAATTGGAACGGCCAACCACGCGGGCGTTGGGAAGGCGATACTTTGCTGATCGAAACCCGGGGTTACAACGCGAAAGGCTGGATCGCGACCAGCGGCTCCCAGGGGCGGGTGAAAGGCATACGTCACACCGATGCCCTGCAGGTGGTCGAGCGTTTCCGCCGGATCAGCGACGACACGATCCTGTGGCAAACCACCATCGATGACCCTGAGGTCTATACAACCGCATGGACGGTGGAAATACCGATGGTCAGCCGCGCCGGAAGCAAGATTTACGAATATGCCTGCCACGAGGGCAATCAGGCCGTCGGCAACATCCTGCGCGGCGCACGGGTCCAGGCGGCGCTCAACGACTCCTGATACCGATTGCGGCTGCCCGCGCGCGTGTAGGATAATTGGCGCCGTTCAAGACGTTGTGGCCGATCGTTTGCCTGAAGCTCATCCCCCGCACTCCAATCGCGTTCGCGCCGCGATCGTCTCCGCTGTTGCACGCGGCGATCCAATCTTGCCCAGGCGCCTGACAGTCCGCTCCCGTCCATGTTGCAGCTGACCAATGTCCGCCTGTTCAACCGAGCCTTGCCAACGTTCGAACACAGTTTTGCGCCGGGGCGTATCCACGTGGTGCTGGGCACCAACCAGGCGGGCAAGACCAATCTCTGCCGTTTGATCGCCGGGCTGCCGTGCAGCGCCTCAGGCGACATAACCTTCGATGGCACACCGTTACCCGCACCGCGGGCGCGCCGCGGCACAGCGGCGATGGTCTACCAGGCGTTTGTGAACTACCCGAACCTCACCGTCGCCCAGAACATCGCGTCTCCATTGCGCGCGCAGAAGCTGAGCACGGCCCAGGCAGAAGCGCGAGTGGCAAACCTGGCTGCAACCTTGCACATCGATGATCTGCTGGATCGTCTGCCGCATGAACTCTCGGGCGGACAACAGCAACGGGTGGCTATCGCGCGGGCGCTCGCCAAACGGGCCCGTGTCCTGCTGCTCGACGAACCCCTGGTCAATCTCGATTTCAAACTGCGCGAAGCGCTGCAGCGGGAACTCCGCGCGCTGCTGGAGGACCAGGCGACAACGGTGATCTACACCTCCACGGACACACGTGACGCGTTCAGTCTGGCGGACGAACTGCTGTTGTTGCAGGACGGGACCAAGCTGCAGAGCGGCGCGCTGGAGGACGTCTATGCCAAACCGCAAAGCTCGGCCGCCATGGCGCTCTTGAGCGATGCCCCCTTAAACGTCCTCGAACGAGACGGCAGCAAGCACTTCATCCGCCCGGAACACGTCTACCTGCGACCGCCCACAGCGCCCCAAATAAGTTTCGATATGTTCGTTCGTAACTATGTTACCAACGGCAACACAACCTATATCCAGGGGGAGGTGGAAAACCACACCTGGGTCATGCGGCACCCCGGGGTATGGTCAGGAAGCGATAACAGTAACGTAAAGGTCAGCGTCGACACTCAGGACCTGCGGCGCTTCTGATGGCAAGCATCGAGCTCAAGGACATCAGCTTCTGCTATCCCGGCAGCGCCACACCCGTGATCGAAGCACTCGATCTGGAAGTGGAGCGCGGCGAAGCGCACGCGTTGTTGGGCGCCTCCGGATCGGGCAAGACCACCCTGTTGAGTCTGCTGTCCGGGCTGTTGCGTCCCACCGGGGGTGCGATCGTCTTCGACGGAAATGAGGTCACGGATTTGAGCCCGCGCGAGCGGCATGTGGCGCAGGTTTTTCAATTCCCCGTGCTGTACGAACGCATGAGTGTGATCGAGAACATCACTTTTGCGATCCGCGAGCAATCCGCGCAGATCGACGCTCGCGTACAGCACATCGTCGAGGCTCTGGGATTAGGCAAGATCTCCGCACTGCGGCCGGGGCAGCTCAGCCTATATCAGAAACAGATCTGCGCGGTCGCCAAGGCGCTGGCCAATCCAGAGGTGTCCCTCATCCTGCTGGACGAACCGCTGACGTCCGTCGAACCTGCGGCCAAGGCCCGTCTGCGCGAGGTACTCACGGCAGCACAGAACGAGTTTGCGACCACCATGATCTATGTCACCCACGACCAGACGGAGGCGCTGACCTTCGCGCAGCGAGTGTCGGTGATAACCGAGCAGGGTATCCTGCAGACAGCGCCCCCCGATGAGATCTACAACCAGCCGGCACACGAATACGTGGGCTACTTTGTTGGCTCGCCCGGCATGAACTTCGTCACGCGCGAGGGTGAACGGGTCGGTTTTCGCCCCGAATGGTGCCACCTGCATGCTACCTCCGGCATAGCGGTCGAAGTCACCACCTGCCGCTTCGAAGGGACCCGGGCAGGCCGCGCACATGGCCTGGTAGAGTTGTCCAGCGCGTCCGGGCCATTGTTCTACCGCGGCCCCATCGATGCCGTCAAAACAGGCACCCAGACACGGCTCGGTATCGATCGCGGCCTGCGTTATCGAGACGCACGTATGGTGGGTGTGCTTTGACGCGCTATCGGCCATACACCAATCGTGCCTGGCTCGGCGTCACGCCGGTGTTGCTCATCGTCGCGTTCAGCGCGGTTATCCCGCTGATGACCGTCGTGAATTATTCCGTGCAGGACATCCTGGACTTCAACACGCGTTTCTTTGTCGGGTTCGAATGGTACCGCGAAACCCTCGCAGATCCGCAGCTACAGGATGCATTCGCCCGGCAGGTACTGTTCAGCGCCACAATCCTCGCTATCGAGGTGCCATTGGGAATCGCCATCGCGCGAGGCATTCCCCGCGCCAGTCGCGTCACGCCCCTTATCCTGGTACTGCTGGCTGTGCCGCTGCTGATCCCGTGGAACGTGGTGGGCACAATCTGGCAGCTGTTCGCCCGCCCGGACATCGGTCTGTTGGGAGTGAGCATCAACGCCCTGGGCATCAGCTACAACTACACGGCGGAGCCGTTACACGCCTGGCTCACCCTGCTCGCGATGGACATATGGCATTGGACCTCCCTGGTCGCGCTGCTCGCGTTCGCCGGCCTGGTCGCCATCCCTCCAGCGTACTACCATGCGGCCGCGATCGACGGGGCAAGTTCGTGGCAGGTGCTACGACATATCGAACTGCCGCGTCTGCACCACGTCCTGACCATCGCGGTCCTGCTGCGGCTCATGGACAGCTTTATGATCTACACGGAGCCGTTTGTGCTGACCGGAGGCGGGCCAGGCAACAGCACTACCCTGCTCTCCCAGCATCTGGCAACCAAAGCGGTCGGCCAGTTCGACCTCGGACCTGCCGCAGCCTTCTCCGTGATCTACTTCCTCTTCATCCTGCTCTTCTGCTGGCTGTTCTACGCGAGCGTCGTCAACAGCGCCGAGGAAGGTCATGAGTGATCTGCCCCAGCAGGGTAGCCGCGGCGCTACTATCATTCTGGTCGCCTACAGCGTATACCTCTGCCTGCCCCTGTATTGGCTCGCCACCATCGCCCTGCAGGACAACGCCGACGTCCTTGGTGCGTTCAGTCTGTGGCCGGAGCGCCCAACGCTCGATAACTTTGCGGAGGTGTTCACCAACCCGGTCTGGTATGAAGCGTTCGCAAACTCGTTGACGTACGTAGCGATCAACAGCGCGCTCTCGCTGGCCGTCGCCATACCCGCCGCCTACACGTTTTCGCGCTATCGATTTCTGGGCGATCGACAACTGTTCTTCTGGCTCTTGACCAACCGCATGGCGCCACCGGCGGTATTTCTGCTGCCGTTTTTTCAGCTGTATTCGGCCATCGGCTTGTTCGATACGCCGCTGGCGGTGGCCTTGGCCCATTGCTTGTTCACCGTACCGCTCGCGGTGTGGATTCTCGAAGGCTTCTTTTCTGCCGTGCCGACCGAGTTGGACGAGATGGCGCAACTGGACGGCCATAGCTTCGGCTACTTTTTCCTGCGGGTCTTTCTGCCGATCAATCGCGCGGCCATCGGCGTAACCTTGTTCTTCTGCTTCATGTTCAGTTGGGTCGAGCTGCTGCTCGCGCGCACCCTCACCGGCGCCGAAGCCAAACCCATCGTCGTGGCGATGACCCGCACGGTCAGCGCATCGGGCCTCGATTGGGGCGTGCTGGCGGCCGTTGGCCTGCTGACGGTGGTGCCCGGGTTGTTGGTGGTCTGGTTCGTGCGCAAAGACCTGGTCCGCGGTTTTGCGCTGGGGCGCGTGTCATGAGCTGGATGGCGTGGACCCCTGCCACGGCGACTTTTTTTGCCACGATCGGCGTCGCGCTGCTGGTGATGACCGTGCTGGAACTGCGCCGTCCGACCCAGCCGCGGCGCGGATTCCTGCCATTGGTCACCACCCGCGGCGATCGTTTTTTCATCAGCTTGTTAAGCGCCGCCTTTATCCATCTGCTGTGGCTGGCCTGGCTAACGCTGCCGCTCGTCGGCGCTTCAGTCCTCGCCGTCCTCTGGGGCGCGCTACTTCTGCGCTGGGGCTAAGCACACTATACTCAAGCCCTTAAGGGCGTCGGATTCGCGGCTGCCCACCTTCACGATTTTAAGGGTCAGTGCTGTGACACACGTTTCGCCTCTTGTTCGGTTGTCTTTTCTCGCCGCGATTATTGCCGCATTCTTCCTCGGCGCTTGCTCGGAGCAAAGCGCGCCACCGGAACCAAGCGACGTCGACTATGCTGCCAACGCGGCACGCTGGGCTGCGGATGAGTTCCAGCCCTCCACCTTGAGCCGGGCCGAACAGCTCGAACATCTGCAGTGGTTCACCGATGCGGCTGCTAGCATGCGCGGCATGCGCATCAACGTGGTGTCGGAGACCTTGACGACCCATGAATATGAAAGCCAGACCCTGGCGCGGGCGTTCACCGAGATCACCGGGATCGAAGTCACCCACGATCTCATCCAGGAAGGCGACGTCATCGAGAAACTGCAGACCCAGATGCAGTCAGGCGAAAATGTCTACGATGCCTACGTCAACGACTCGGACCTAATCGGTACTCATTCACGCTACGGCTACGTCGTGCCACTGAGTGATTTCATCGCGAGCGAAGGCGCTGCCGTCACCTCCCCGTGGCTCGACCTCGACGACTTCATCGGCATCAGCTTCACCACCGGGCCAGACGGCAAACTCTATCAATTGCCGGATCAGCAGTTTGCCAATCTGTATTGGTTTCGCTACGACTGGTTCAGCCGCGAAGACTTGCAGGCCCAATTCCGCGAGATCTACAGCTACGAGCTCGGCGTACCGGTGAACTGGTCCGCATATGAGGACATCGCCGAATTTTTCTCCGTGCACGTCGAGGAACTCGACGGGCAACGCGTCTACGGACACATGGACTACGGCAAAAAAGACCCTTCCCTCGGCTGGCGCTTTACCGATGCCTGGCTGTCGATGGCCGGCGCGGGCGATGCGGGAATTCCGAACGGTGTGCCGGTCGACGAATGGGGCATCAGGGTAGAAGACTGTCGCCCAGTGGGTTCTTCTGTGACGCGGGGCGGCGCGGCCAACGGGCCTGCCGCGGTCTACGCCCTGCAGAAGTACATGGACTGGCTCAAAGCCTACGCACCGCCCGAAGCTGCGGGCATGACGTTCTCAGAAGCGGGTCCGGTGCCGGCGCAAGGACACATCGCCCAGCAGATCTTCTGGTACACCACGTTTACCGCCGACATGATCAAACCCGGACTCGCCGTGGTCAACGAGGACGGAACGCCCAAGTGGCGCATGGCCCCCTCCCCGCACGGGCCGTACTGGTCGGAGGGTATGAAATTGGGTTATCAGGACACTGGTAGCTGGACGTTCCTCAAGAGCACGCCGCTGGACCGGCGCAAAGCCGCTTGGCTGTACGCCCAGTTTGTCACCTCCAAAGTGGTATCCCTGAAGAAGACGATTGTCGGCCTGACCCCAATCCGCAAGTCGGACCTCGCCTCCGCGGAGATGACCGCGATGGCACCGAAGCTGGGTGGGCTGGTGGAATTTTATCGCAGTCCCGCGCGCACGCTTTGGACCCCGACGGGCACCAACGTGCCGGACTACCCCAAGCTGTCCCAGCTATGGTGGGCGAACGTCGCCAACGCTGTCAGCGGCGAGGTGAGCGCGCAGGCGGCCATGGACAGTCTGGCCGCACAAC
>JBCCHL010000124.1:0-13890 GCA_039028775.1 Pseudomonadota bacterium
ATTTGGCGGAGAGGGAGGGATTCGAACCCTCGATAGGGGTTACCTATACACACTTTCCAGGCGTGCTCCTTCGACCGCTCGGACACCTCTCCAAATGGAGGCAACCCACCCAGCCACACCTCGGCGCCCGAGTCCGCTGCTACCGTTGCTCCCTTCCGGGCCTGGCGGGGTTTGCAGCATATCGCCGCGAGGGGACCGAGATGGGTCACCACAGGGCCGCGAATACTAGCGGAAACGGCTGCGGATTTATAGCTTGGTGGGGGTTTTGTTGGGGTGGGTGAGGGGGGGCTTTGGGCATTTCAGGACCGCGCACTTGTTCGATTCAAAAGGGCTGCGTGCGGACGGTGCTTGCGGTATGGAGTCACTTGGCGTCGGGACGGAATCGGTTGCATTGGTTGACCACTTAAAGTGTGACGCCTGCCACGTTTTGCGCACTTTGCGCCGATAAAATGACTTTATAAAGGGTATTGACGATGGCCTGTTGGCGCGTTGTTGTGCCGTCAGTTATGTCAAGGAATACAATAGGCTTATGAGAATCCTGATCGCGGTCCTGGCCGGTGTGATGCTGTGCCACAGCGCCGCCGCAAACATGATATTGAGCAATGTCATCGTCCACTTCGAGCCGGGTGAATCGACGCGCCAGGACATCGAGATCTTCAACTCCGGTGAAGACACGATGTACATTAAGATCGATCCGAAGCTGGTGTTGGCACCCGGTACGGAGCAGGAGGACCGGGCATCGATCACCAATCCTCGCGAGGCGGGGCTGCTAGTCACGCCGAACCGGCTGGTGTTGCCACCAGGCGCCACCAAATCCATTCGCCTGGTGAAGATGGGAGCCTCCTTCGACGAGCGCGTGTACCGCATTTCAGCGGTTCCGGTGACCAATGGGCTCGATACAGAGCAAACCGGGGTGAAGGTTTTGGTGGGCTATGAAATATTGGCCATCGTCTATCCAAATAACCCCCAACCTGAACTTGAAGTCATGCGGGAGGGGCACGAGTTGCGTGTTGTGAATAACGGCAATACCAACGTGCTGATGCGCGAAGGCTACCAGTGCGAGACGCCGGATCTGCCGCTGGAGGAGTGCACACCGCTGCCCGGGAAGCGCATGTATCCCGGCAACGAGTGGGTGTACGAGCTGCCCCACGATCTGCCGGTGATGTACTACGAGAGCATCGGCATGAAGAACTTCACTCGCAACTATCCCTGAGCCCGGGTCCGCATAGGCGGTGGTCACATGCAAAGGAGCCTGCGTTACATAGTCCCTTGGTTGCTGATGCTCTTGTTCGGCGCGCCACTCGCAGCGGACAGTATAAGGCTCAAAGGCGGTCCACCGCCTGGGTTTGAGGACTTGTCAGCCAAACAAACCACTCAGGCGGATTTGTTTTTTGCCGGTGAATTTGTAGCGCATGTCTTCATCGAGTACGACCCCTATGAGCTGGAGATCAGCGACCTGGCAGAGGCGTTACACGGCATACCTTCGTTGAAAGATCCGGATGGTGTCGCCGCGCAATTGCTGGGCCCAATCCCAACCAACACTGAGCGCCTGTGCAACCGCACCCAACGCGTCGACTGTGGCGTTTTGCGCCCGGAGTTTGCCGCTGTAATTTTTGACGCACGGCAGTTTCGTGTCGATCTATTTGTTCATCCCGATCAGGTACATGTCTATGAACTGCAGGGTGAGCGTTATCTCCCGCCCTCCAGCGTGGCGGCTTCCCAACTCCATAATATCCGCACCAGCGCTTCCGGGCAGGACGACAATCATCGTTACGCTGTGACCAGCGAGAGTTTCCTGGCACGGCGCGAATCTCGCTTTCGTGCGCGGTATGGCGTTGACGATCAGGGTCCCAGCTTGTACGAGCTTGCGTGGCAGCGGGATGCCAAGGACATGTCTTATGAGATAGGCAGCATGCGCACGGTGGCGCGTAATTTGTCGTTCGCTTCCGATACGGACATGCTGGGGGTGCGCATCGGTACTTCGACCAAGACACGCCTGGATCTGGATGATGCGATCAGCACACCGATTTTCTTATTCCTCCTAGAGCGCAGCCGTGTTGATCTTGTGCGCGACGGTGAACTCCTGAGCTCTAGATTCTACCCACCGGGGAATCAGCAGATCGACACCAGCACGTTGCCCGATGGTGCCTACGATGTGGAAATACGGACCACGCCCATCGGCGGTCGAACGAGCGAGCAGACGCAGTTTTTCGTGCGCAGCCCCTACATGCCACCGCTGGACGAACCTCAGTGGTACCTGGAGGCGGGCAGCCTGATGCGCAATCTGGAGTCTGGCAAGCCTCGATTTGTTGGTGATGCCTGGCTCCGGGCGGGTACCAGCAGACGCATCACCGAAGACCTGGCCTGGGATCGGGAACTGATTTATGCCAACGGCGACGGCGCGCTGCAGGCTGGTGTGTTCTACATCAAGCCGAATTGGCATTTGTATGCGGGCGCGATGCTCGGCAATCGCAGCGCGGGGGGAGTGTCGCTGCGTGGGGCGTGGCAACACAACGATATAGCTGCGTCTTGGGACATTCGCCATGTGAGTGGCGGTCGCGTTTCCAGGGTGGATGATTACAGCCTGACCCGCGGTGGTTACACCCAGGGCATAGCGAATCTATCCATACCGCTGTGGAAAGGACAGATGGTATTACGCGCGCGGATTAACAAGCGGGTCAACTTCTCTGAGCGCGACGTCGGCTTCGCCTATCTCGCTTCCCTGTTCAATAACAACGGCTGGTCGGCTGATCTCATGCTTGATGGCGGTGTCAGCATGGGGCGAAAGTGGTTGCGAGCCGGCGTGACATTTCGCTGGTTTAACGGTCGCCAGTCTGCAAATCTCTCCCCCCGTATGGCGTTGCAGAACCAGGAGGGTTCTACTGATTTCTTGCCTGAACTCAGCGGCTTCTGGAACTCTGAACCCCATCTACAGAGCTTTGGCCCGGTCCAGCAGTCAGTGGTGTTCCAACATGACGATCAACGCAGTCTGCTCGGCGCTAAGTTTCTGCCGCGTGAGTATCCACAGTCGGATATGGAGTTCGGACTGCAACGGACTCAAAGCAACACCACCAGTTACTATGCTCTCAACAATCATTTCAGCATAGCGCGAACAAGCGGACGTACGACCATAGGGGATGGTGGCGGCGCCGCAGGCGCCATTGTGGTCGACATTGCGGGGGACCACCCTGGGATGTTCGAGGTACTGATCGATAATCGTGTGGCCGGTTACGCGTGGAGCGGGCGACGGAATGTCGTATCGGTGCGGCCGTATGAAACCTACGAGGTCAAGATTTCCCCTGTCGGTGACGAGATTGTGTCTTTTGACCAGGCGCGCCAGTCGGTCACTATCTATCCGGGCAATGTCGAGACGGTGAGGTTTGAGGCGCGAAGCGTTTTGGTGTTACTCGGGCAGGCGGTGTTTGCAGACGGTCGCCCAGTTGCCCGCAAGCGCTTCGCCAACGTTGAAGGCTATGGAGTCACCGATGATCAAGGCTGGTTTCAGGTCGAAGTAGCGCATGAACAACCGCTGCAACTGGTGTTGGACCAGGAGCGTCGATGTTCACTGCACCTGCCCGATGTTTACCAGGCGGATGGCTTGGCGATCGTCGATGCGGTCGTCTGTCGATTGGACTAGGTAAGGGGTCCAGCGTTACTCGGGTGTTACGGTCAGCTGTAAGACACCACGGTAGTTACCGGGGGGAGCGCCGCGCAAAGCTGCCTCGTCAATGTTGATGTCTATGCGCAAAGGTTGTCTGCAAGGGCGTGCGTTGCGACGCAGGGGACGCGCGCGCATCGTGGTCGAGGGGATACCAGGCAACAAAGTCTGGGAGCGAAAGCGAGTGTCAGCAACCGTGACTTCGAATCCGATGGGATAAGCACTCGGTGCCCCGCTGGTCAGCGCAAAGCCGCCATTTTGAGAGGTGCCGTAGGCCGTCATGATGAACGGTCCTGGCGGGCGCATACGCACACAGAATTCCATGCTCTGGCTGGCGCCAACGCTGTTGGTCGGGGTCTCACCGAAGACGATATCGTCCAGGTCGAATATCTGCAGTTCCTGGGCATGAGTACCGATCGATGCGCAGAACATGACGAGGGTCGCGAGCAGGGTGCGCAAGGGAGATAAGCTGCTGGGTTGTAGAAGCCGACCTGTCATAGCCGGCCATGATAACGCGGTTGCGGGGGTTATTCTGGGATCAGCGTAACGCGCAAGGTACCGCTATACGCCCCGTAGGCTGCACTCAGGTTAGCCGGGGGCACCTCTATCGACAGATTCGCGTTGGGGATGGGGCAGCCACCTAAGATCAGGTTGAAGATGAGGCCGATGCCGAACGCGGTCTGACCGCTGAGTTGCAATCCCGGAGTGAGTTGGGTGCGACCCGTGGGGTTGCCTTGATCGTTGAAGTAAGCATCGTAGTAGACCTGGTGTCCGGAGCCGTTAGCCAGCGTGAAGGCTGATGGATCGCCGCTGTCGCCATCACCTTGCGCCAGAATGCGATAAGATCCAGTGCCAAAAATGCCGGTTCCCGACTGTCCTACACAAATGTTGTCGTCGGCACTCAGGGTGCTGCTGCCGTCCCAAGTACCGAAGAGGAAGTCATCGAAGCCGGTGATCCGGGCGTTCAGGCCCAGAACCAGCGTGACATCTGCCGTACCGCCGCTGTTCGAGGCGATGCTGCCTTGGCTGGCAGCATGTGTGGCCTGCGACAACCAGCACAGCATCCCACAGAAAATACTCGCAACGTAGCGGCGCAAAGAACTTGCGCGAAGGTGCTGAGTGGGAAAATCCATGCAGGAGTTGGCAGGGGAGAGAAAGCAAACAGGCTGATCGCCTGGGCGATCAGCCTGTACTGTAGTCCTGTTATACAGGAGAGACCAGGAGGGTCATGGTAGAGTTGTACGTGCCTTGCGGTACCGCAGAAGCGTCTACAGCGTCTACCTCAACGCGCACGGTTGCGTTGGTGGAACCACCGCCGCCGCAATCGTTGTCAACGGTAGCGGCGTTTGAACTCGTCACCGTGCCACCGTAGGTTATTGCGCCAAAAGCACCACCATCGCTGAATGAGACTGCGTAGGGGATGAAGTCCGTGCCGTCGGTCATGTCGAATGACCCGCCGGATGCGGTGATTGTCAGATCGTAATTACCCGTGTTGGTGTAGATACAGGCACCGCGGTCCGCACTCATGTTTGCGCCCGCAAACGTGGGGAAGATGAAGTCGGTCAGGTTGGAGATTTTGGCCAGAACCGGGACTTGCAGTTCCACCAACACGGTGCCGGAGGACGTCGCGCCCACGGTACCTTGCGTAGCTGCGTATGCGCCCCAGGAGGTCGCCACCAGAGCGCCACCAACGGCTATTTTCTTCAGTAAGTCTGTGGTGGGTTTTCTCATTAGTTGATACTCCATAACATTGAGAGAACACAAGGGTGGCTAGCGCTAAGCTGCGCACCGATTACGCGTGGCAATTTACGCCAGTTTGCTGACAGTGAATGAGAAGTGGGTCAAGAAAATGACGCGGATGACGGCAATCGCCAACGGTTTTACAAGTTTAGGACAAACTGTTCGACCAATTCGGGGGCAGGTCCGACCTTGAGCGTCAAGAATCTGACCGCGGTCGGTAACGAAGGTCGGCAAGAGCGTTATGCCTATGGCGCCTTGTGTATGTGTGTGGCGATGTTCGGCGGCAGTGCCATCGATGCGGCCGCCAAAGCCTTGACCGCCGAATACAGCGTCGCGCAGATCGTTCTGGTGCGGGGGCTTGTCGCAGTGCCTCTGATACTGCTCTGGACCCAGCGCACGGTAGGCCTGCGCGCCTTGGCGCAGGCAGGGTGGGGCTGGCAGACCTGGCGCAGCGCACTGATGGCGGGCGCAAGTTTTGGCTTCTTCTACGGCCTGGTACACGTGCCGTTGGTCACCGCGCTGATGATCGCCTACGTCAGCCCTGTGCTCATCGTGCTGCTCGCACAGCCGCTGCTGGGAGAGGCAATCACGCTGCGCCGTCTGCTCGGCGTGTTCACTGGATTCGTCGGCGTGCTTGTCATCGTGTTGATGGGTTCGCAGACCACGACCGCGGCGGCGAGCGGCACGCCGCTGATTCTGCATCCCGCGGTCTGGGCAATCGTCGGCAGCGCCCTTTGTTGGGCGTTGCTGTCGATCAGCAATCGTCATCTTGGCCAGCGCGTTGCGACACCTGTCATGACGTTTTATACCTACCCTTTGAGTATCGTCCTGGCCCTGGCCGTTGGCTACGACAGTTGGGTTACCCCCGCGGGCTGGGATTGGGCGCTGTTTGTGGTCGCCGGGGCCGGCAGTCTTGTCGCGCACGCCTTTGCGGTGATGGCCTACGGCAGCGCGCCTGCGGGTTTCATCGCGCCGTTCGAATATACCGCGCTGATCTGGGCCAGCCTGGCGGGGTATGTGTTCTGGAGCGAAGTACCCGGTTGGGAGGTCTGGCTTGGTGGGAGTGCCGTAATTATCGGCGGTTACATCGCTCTGCAGAGTCGAAATTGATCAAAAGTTGCTGGATAATGCGCGCCGATTCGATGTTTATATCCTTCACTAAGTCTCATGAGTAACTTATTGATTCAGGCTCTAAATTTGACGTTGGTGGGCATGGGCACAGTGTTCGTCTTCCTGACCGTGCTGGTGTTCGCCACGCGCGGGATGTCGGCCCTGGCGCTGCGCTTTTTCCCGCCTGAGTCCGCGGTGACCGCGGGCTCACCCAGCGAAGAAGAGCTGGTGGCTATCAGTGCCGCCATCGCGCGCTATCGCGCCAGGACCTGAGTACACACCCAGCACTATTTAAGGTTGATGATGACAACAAACCCGCTCGGCATTACGGATGTGGTCTTGCGCGACGCACACCAGAGTCTGTTGGCTACCCGTTTTCGGATCGAGGACATGCTGCCGATCGCACCGCAGCTCGATCGGGTGGGCTTCTGGTCTCTGGAGAGTTGGGGTGGGGCGACGTTTGATGCGTGCATCCGCTACCTCGGCGAAGACCCCTGGGAGCGTATCCGGCTGCTAAAGCAGGCGATGCCCAATACGCCACAGCAGATGTTGTTGCGCGGACAAAACATCCTCGGCTATCGCCACTACGCTGACGATGTCGTGAACAAGTTTGTCGAGCGGGCAGCATTCAACGGTGTCGACGTGTTTCGCATCTTTGACGCGATGAACGACATGCGCAACCTGCAGCAGGCGATCGCAGCGACGTTGGCGGTCGGCAAGCACGCTCAGGGTACGATCTCTTACACCGTCAGCCCCGTGCATACGCTGGATATGTGGATAGACCTTGGCAAACAGATCGAGGATATGGGGGCGCACAGCATCTGTATCAAAGATATGGCCGGCTTGTTAAAACCCTATGTCGCCTTTGAACTGGTCAGTCGCCTCAAATCTTCGCTCGACATACCCGTGCACATGCAGTGTCACGCGACGACCGGGATGTCGACCACCACCTACATCAAAGCGATCGAGGCGGGCATCGACAACGTCGACACCGCGATCTCCTCTATGAGCATGACCTATGGTCACTCGGCTACAGAATCAGTGGTCTCGATCCTGGAAGGGACCGAGCGCGACACCGGCCTGGATAGACAGTTGCTCGAAGAGATCGCAGCCTACTTTCGCGAGGGTCGCAAGAAGTACGCGCAATTTGAAGGCTCGCTGCGCGGGGTGGATTCCCGCATTCTGGTTGCTCAGGTGCCCGGCGGCATGTTGACCAATCTCGAGAACCAAATGCGTGAGCAGAATGCGAGTGAGCGCCTCGATGAAGTGCTCGAAGAGATCCCCCGCGTGCGCGAAGAGTTGGGTTTTATCCCGCTGGTCACGCCGACTTCCCAGATCGTCGGCACTCAGGCGGTGATCAACGTGCTGATGGGCGAGCGTTACAAGAGTATTACCAAAGAAACCCAAGGCGTGTTGAAGGGGGAGTATGGCGCCACCCCGGCCGCCCTGGATGCCGCGCTGCAGGCCAGGGTCCTGGACGGTGCTGAGCCGATCACCTGTCGACCGGCGGATGTTCTCGAGGACGAACTGAACGCGTTGACCGGGGAGCTGGAAGACTTGGCGCGCAGCCACAACATCACCCTGGCCGACGCACGCATCGACGACGTGCTGACCTATGCCCTCTTTCCTCAGGTCGGATTGAAGTTCTTAGAAAACCGCGGCAACCCCGATGCGTTCGAACCGGTACCCGGCAAGCAGAGCACTGCGACGCCGACGCCGGTCACGGAACCGACAGCTTCCATCGCTGGAGCGGCGGTGTATGACGTGACGGTCAACGGGCGCACCTACACCGTAGAGGTGAACGAGGCAGGACAGGTCGCCAGTGCCGCCGCCGGGACGTCTGCGTCCGCGGCTACACCCCAGGTGGCCAACGGCACGGCGCAAGCTCTGCCCGCTGCACTCGCCGGGAACGTGTTCAAGGTGTTGGTCAAGACCGGCCAGCACGTCGCAGCGGGAGAGACCGTATTGATCCTCGAGGCGATGAAAATGGAGACCGAGGTCAGCGCGCCGCGCGACGGTGTGATCGCTTCCGTCGATGTCGCGGTGGGTGATAGCGTGAGTGTGGGTGAAACGCTGCTGAGCCTGCACTGACGTGGACCTCTTAACCCAGCTGTGGCAGGCCTCCGGCCTGTATCAGATGAGTCCTGGTCAGGCATTGATGATCGCGATCGGCGGGCTCCTGCTGTACCTGGCGATCGCCAAGAAGTTTGAACCCTTGTTACTGGTCACGATCGGATTTGGCGGGATTCTCAGCAACATCCCGGGGGTAGAGATCGCCACGGGGGACGGCTTGTTGCACATGATCTATGTGGTGGGGATCGAGACCGGTGCGTTTCCGCTGATCATCTTTATGGGGGTCGGGGCCATGACGGATTTCGGTCCTTTGCTGGCCAATCCGAAGACCCTGTTTCTTGGCGCCGCGGCCCAGTTCGGGATATTTGCGACTTTGTTAGGTGCCGTCGGCTTGAGCGAACTCGGCGTGATGGACTTCTCGCTGCGTGAAGCTGCGGCGATCGGCATTATCGGCGGGGCGGACGGACCCACTGCCATCTACGTCGCCGGGCAGCTGGCACCACACTTGCTCGGCGCCATCGCCGTCGCTGCCTATTCCTATATGGCCTTGGTGCCACTGATCCAGCCTCCGATCATGCGCGCGCTGACCAACGAAGCTGAGCGGGGTATCACCATGACCCAGCAGCGTGAGGTGTCGCGGCTGGAGCGCATTGTGTTTCCGTTGCTGCTGTTGTTACTCGTTGCCCTGTTGCTGCCCACCGCGGCACCGTTGCTGGGTATGTTCTGCTTTGGCAATCTCATGAAAGAGTGTGGTGTGGTCGATCGCCTGTCGGACACCACCCAGAACGCGCTGATCAATATGGTCACTATCTTCCTGGGCCTGGCGGTAGGCTCCAAGCTCCAGGCTGAGGTGTTTCTCAATGTCAGCACGTTGGGCATTCTCCTCTTGGGCATGGTCGCGTTTGCGATCGGTACGGCGAGCGGTGTGTTGATGGCCAGGCTGATGAACCTGATTGTGAGTACGCCGATCAACCCACTGATCGGCGCCGCAGGCGTGTCCGCCGTACCCATGGCCGCACGGGTAGCCAACAAGGTTGGCCTAGAAGCAAATCCCCAGAATTTCCTGCTCATGCATGCCATGGGTCCGAATGTCGCGGGGGTGATCGGATCGGCGGTAGCGGCGGGCATCATGTTGTTGTTCGCCGGTGGGTGACGAGAGTCTCGCCACGTGCTCGAGGATGAGCGATGGTGCACAAAACGCTATATTTAACCGAGGGTTAGCTCGACAACTGTTACCGCTTCACAACTGCTGAGTCGCTATTTCGAGTCGCCGTTGGTAGACTGTTCACTGACACGGACTTTACTTCTCGTATGTTGCGGATCATTTTTGCTGGCGCCATAGCGTGTGCGCTCCTCCTGATATCGAACCCGGCCGCCGCCCAGGTGGAATATTGGGTGTCCGTCAGCAGCTTTCAACAACAAAACAATGCCGAACGTGGTTTGCGCGAGGCACAGGCCCGACTGAGCGAGAAGTTTGCGATCATCGGCAAAGAGACCGGCATCGGCTACTACTACCGGGTCGCCGCCGGTCCGTTTAACACGCGCGAGGATGCGGAGAGCCGGGTCCTGGCCGCGCGTGACGCGGGTTTCGGGGCAGCCTGGCTGTGGGTAGATCAGGCAGCGACCTTTGCCGACAACCTGGTGCTCGAAGCGAGCTCCACGAACGACTATGACGATCTGGACCGCGCATTGTCGGAACTTGGCTTTGATGAGACAGATGACTTGTACGCACCCACCCAGAGCCTCGATACCGATCAGGATGCGACGTTGCTGCGGGGTCAACCGGTACCGGAGATCGTAGAGGAGGCACCCGAGGGCTACCAATTGAACAAGCTGCGGCGCGATGCCTTGGCGCGGCCACCACCCGCTCCCGACGATCCCGCCGGCGCGAGTACCGTCCCCTCCCGGAGCCTCCCCTCAAGCGTCCTCTCCCGCACCTCTCCCATCGTTCTCCCTAAATACTCCGAAACCCAGCTCAACCTAGAGATCGACGGGGTGTTGGATGAGTTTCCTTGGACGGACATCCCGGGTGTGGACAATTTTCGCGTCATAGATCCGGATACCGTCGCCGTGCCGCGCCACGACACGTTGGTAAAAATGTTCTACACAGACAAGGGAATCTACGCTGCGTTCGAGATGGAGCAGCCCGTCGACACACTCGTGCAGCGATTCTCGTCGCGCGATGCGGGTCGTCTGAACCGAGACAATGTCGGTATTACCTTGGATACATCAGGCGAGGGGCGCTACGGTTATTGGGTCAATCTGGCGCTGGGCGGGAATCAAGTCGACGGCACCGTGTTACCCGAGAAGCAGTTCAGCGGCGACTGGGATGGTGCCTGGTACGGCGGTACGCAGCGCACTGACAAAGGCTGGAATGCCGAGCTGTTTCTGCCCTGGTCGCAGGTGGCGATGCCACGCGAGAGCGGAGAGCGCGTGATCAATGCGTACGCTTCCCGCAAGGTCGCCTATATCGACGAGCGATGGTCGGTACCCGCGCTGCCTTTCACCCAGCCGCTGTTTTTGTCTGCGTTGCAGCCGTTGGTTGTCGAATCTGTCAATCCCACCCAGCAGTGGAGCGTGTTCCCTTATTTAGCCGTCACCCAGGACGAGGTGGAAGGGTTCACGGACAATAAGGTGGGGGGTGATCTCTTCTGGCGTCCATCCACCAACTTTCAGCTGACCGCCACCCTGAACCCCGATTTCGGTAACGTCGAGAGCGATGATGTGATCATCAACCTGTCCGCGTTTGAGACGTTTTTTCCGGAGAAGCGCCTGTTCTTTCAGGAGAGCACCGAAGTCTTCAACGCCACCCCCAGAGCGCGTGACGACGATCGCTTGACCCTGTTGAACACACGGCGTATCGGTGGCCGTCCGCGTACCCCGGACGTGCCCGCAGGCGTCAGCGTGCCGGCACGGGAATTGGGGCAACCCATCGAGTTGGTCGGCGCCGCAAAAGTTGTGGGCCAGATGGGTAAGGTCCGCTATGGGCTGCTCGCCGCCAGCGAAGATGAGGCCAAGTTTGATGTCGGTGCACTGAACTTCTACCAGGAAGGTTCGGACTACGGGGTCGCACGCTTTTTGTATGAACACAAGACCGCAGCGGGTGGTTACCGGGCGTTGGGTAGCATGTCCACCCTGGCCACAGATTCGCTCGAAGACGCGATCGCCCACGGCATCGACTACCACTACTTGAGCGCGGGTGGGGCATGGAAGCTGGACGGGCAGTTGTTGTATTCGGACACCGAAGATCTCGGTACCGGGTATGGCGGCTTTGTCGATATCGACTACACCGTACGACGGGGACTGCGCCTGCGCACCCAGATCAGCCACTTTGATGAGCGGCTGGATATCAACGACCTCGGTTTTTTGCGTCGTAACGATGCGACCAACGTCGGATTCAGTGTTCGCTACGAAAGGTCGGACCTCGGCTGGGTGCGCAAAGCCAGCGTGCGCAGTTTTGTTGAAGTGGAAGAGAACGGGCAGGGCGAAACCACGCGGCTGGGTTATGGCGCCCGCATGGGATTCGATTTACACCGTCGCGATGAAGTGCGCCTCAACCTGGCCTACTTTCCCGAGCGTTTCGAAGATCGCAACAGCCGCGGTAACGGCAGCTATCGCATTCAAGGCCGCCATGCGGTCAACTTCGAATACAACACGGACAGCGCCAAGAAGATCAGCTATCGCCTGGGATTGGCGCACAACGGTGAAGAACTCGGTGGAGAGAATATACGCGGTTCGCTGGGCGTCAACTGGCGCCCTGTAGATCGTTTCAACCTGGGTGCGCGGGCGGAGTACGTGCGTCGTGATGGCTGGCTGCTGTGGCGGGACGAGCGCAATTTTACGACCTTTGGCAGCCGCGAGTGGCGACCGCGTCTCAACTTGGATTACTTCCTGACCGCCAAACAGCAGCTGCGTCTCTCGGCCCAGTGGGTAGGGATCAAGGCGCGGGAAGACGAGTTCTTTGAGGTGCCGGCAATCCCAGGGGACCTGCGCGCTGTGCCCAAGCCCACACCTACGACTGACGACTTTGCGATCTCCCGGGTGAATCTGCAATTGCGCTACCGTTGGGAGCTTGCACCGTTGTCCGACCTGTTTGTGGTTTACACCTTGAACGGCGAGGACAATGCCATAGGGGTGGGCTTTGACGATCTCTTTGACAATGCCATCGACGAACCCGTAGGCGAACAGCTGGTGCTCAAGTTGCGCTACCGCATGGGTACCTGATCCGGCCGCATTACCTCGAAAGCGCACCGCGGCGGGCACGCCGGGGGGTACTTGGCGCCCGTTTCCCAACGGCGCTAGAATCGGGTACGAGACAACCGTCAGGAGAGGGCGATGAGTGAGGCAATACCAACCCCGGATGTAAATAATGTCTGGCGTCTGGAAACCAACAATGCGGCGGAGAATTGGGCACGCAGCCCGTATCCGGACGCAGAGCGCAAGTATTTCATGGTGTCTGCTGACGGCCACGTTCAGGAGCCCAAAGACGTGTTCAAGGCGCGCATCGGCGAAGAGTACTGGCACCGCCTGCCTGGCGTGAGCGTGGACAAGGCAGGCGATCAATTCCAGAAGACCGAGGGTTTTCGGCCGTCCAAAATCAACCTCACCAAGCTCGATGGCGAAGATGCCTATCGTCAAGCGTCGGGAAGATCGCCCCAGGCACGCCTGGACGACCTGGCGAAAGATGGCGTCGATGCAGAGATTCTATTTCCGAATCTGGGACTTACCGTGTGGGCGACGCCGGATGCGGAATTTTCCCAGATGATGTGTCGCGCCTGGAACGAGTGGGCCTGGGAGGAGTTTGGCCCGTATAATCATCGGCTTGCACCGATGGCCTGTATTGCGGCCGGGGACATTCCCGGGGCGATCAAGGAGATCGAGCGGGTGGCCAAGCTTGGGTTCAAAGGGCTGGCGTTGCCCTGCAAGCCGGTCTGGGGACCGCCGAATCATGAAGACCTGAATTACAACCTGCCCGAGTTCGACCCGTTGTGGGCGTGTATCAGCGATGTCGAGCTGCCGATGACGTTTCACGTCTCTACCGGTCGTGATCCGCGCACGTCGCGCGGCAATGGCGGGGCGGTGATCAACTACGCGGTCCACTCCCTGGCCCCAACGATGGAGCCGATCGCCAATTTTTGCGCGTCGGGTGTCCTCGATCGCTTAGGGAGCGCTCCTGCGTCCGGAGTCTCCGTCCGCGGAGGCGAGCGCGCCCGCGCTCGAGACGCCGACGCCCTTGCCCGTCTTGACGGAGCTCCTCGGGCACATGCTCCACAGCAGAGACGGCCTTGCAATCGTCGGTGAACTCATTG
>JBCCHL010000125.1:0-13862 GCA_039028775.1 Pseudomonadota bacterium
GGCGCCATGACGCTGGCAGCAACTATCTGGCGGCCGCCATCGCTGCTGAATTCTACAAAGACGGTATCGAAACCCACGCGAACGTGGCCAACCCCGTGTTGAAGATCAAACGCGACCTGACCACCAGCGGCCTGGCAGAACACTTGGATGACATTTGCGTGTGGTCTAATCCGAAAGGCGGGTTGTTCATCTGGGTGCGGGTGCCGGACGATGTTAACCGCCCGAAGCTGACCGAAATCGCCAACGCCCGTGGCGTGCACTTTCTACCCGGTGTGGCCTTCCATTATCAGAATCGGAACCAGCCCTATCTGCGGCTGGCGTTTGGGCACCTGACCGAGCAGCAGATCATCGAGGGCATCCCGATCCTGGCCCAGGCGATCCGCGAGGCGCGCACCAGCAACGAGCGGCGCGAGTTCGACACTCTGTTCGACTGAGAGGTTGAGCGACCGCGATGAAGTCGCAAAAAATGCGATGGTTGCGGGTGCCGATCGATCAGTTGTGGTCGCTATGCGCTGGCGCCGGCCGCGAGTCGCGCATGCACAAGTCCGGGCGCGAACGCACGCCGCATGGGCCCGATCCGCGACAGCCATCGATAGAAGCGAATGTACTCGGGGTATGGATGGGCATACGTCTGTGCGATGACGACCTGCCAACCGTTCTCCTCAACAAACGCGGGCACGTCGTCCAGGGCAATCCCCCAAGGCATCTGTGGTGCGGTGTAGCTGGGCGTGACGCGCATACCCTTCATGGCACGGGAAGAGAAACTCGGGGGGATGGTATCGAAACACAACTCCGCCATGGGCAGGTGCTCTGCCATCCCCCGCAACAAGTTCTGGATGTCCGCAGACTCGAAGTACATCAAGAGGCCCATGGCACAGATCAAGGGCTGTGCGTTGTCCGGCAGATGGTCGAGCCAGCGCAGATCCAATGCCGAACAAGCGACCATCTCGCCGTTCGTCAGTTCGGGCAACAATTTTTCCCGCGCCGCGATCGCCTCGGGCAGGTCTACCGTCACCCAGTAGATCGAAGAGTCACCGACCCGCCAGGCCTGAGTTTCGAGGCCTTCGCCCAACGCTACCACCACGGGCCTTATTCCTGCTACTCGGCAGTCCCTCGCATAACGACGTATGAGATCATCGCCGTAGCGGGCCCGAATGGCATGACCCACGTTACCTTTGCCGAAGTGGCCCGCGAAGTCATAGTCGATGCGCTGGACCAGGTTTGCCGCCATGGGATCCTGCAGCAGATCCTGCTCGCTTTGCGAGAACTGCACGCGATAGTACAGAGGCCACAACATGGTCTCCGGCACACCGCTGAGTTCAAGCTTTACCGGCGCAGCATCAGCCATTCGCGGCCTCCTGGAGGGCCGCCTCGTCTGCCTCCGCATCGCGCCGCTTGGCCCGCTTCATGCCTTCGTCGGGCTCTCCCAGTTTCCAGTAGCAACTCAGGTACATAGCCTTGCGATGCACGCCACGCTCGTCCCGAAAGTAGCTGCGCATCGCGCGCATACCTTCGAACTCCCCCGCAAACCAGGGATATGGGGTGCCGTCCAGCCAGGGCAGTTCGCGGATGCGCTCGGTTAGTCGCTTGTTCGGTTGCCGGGCGTCCGAGTTGACCACCCAGATCAGCTCAACGCCGGTTGGGGGCGTGAGCGGTTGGATGTCCGCTTCGGACGGTACTTCCACCACGGCATAACCCTTGGCATCCTGCGGCAGCACCTCAAGATTCACACTCAGCGCCGGCAGCGCGCTGAGATCTCCACCCAGCAGTACCCAATCCGCAGTGGGATCGACCAGTTTCTTCTCGCCGGGTCCAAAAATACTCACCGGTGCGCCGGGGTCGACTTCTCCCGCCCATTTGGAGGCAGGACCGCTATCGCCATGGTCAACAAAATCGAGGGTCAGTTGCAGCGTCTGTGCATCAAACCGGCGAATCGTATAACTGCGCAGCACGCGATCTCCCTCGGCATCGGTGAACGCCACTTTGACATAACCACTTTCCTGGTCGTCGGGAAATTCACGCAGGTCGTCGCCATGCAGCACGATACGTCGCATGTGCGGGGTCAATACATCGTTGCTGACCACGGTCAAATCATATTGTTGGGGCATTGATCGAACTCCTATACATCCCAGCGCACGGTCAGTGCAGCAAAGTCGTTGTCACGAAAGTCACCGAGCGGCGACGAGCGTGCGCCATCGAAAGAAAGATACTTGGCACTGAGCAGCAGCTGGTCACCCAAACGGTAGTCGAGGAACGCTTCGATGGCATGCTGCGCGTCGTTGCCGACCTGCCCGCGCAGACCCATCGTTGCCGCATCATCGAACACCTGTTGTGTGATCGCAAATGTCGCGCCGTAGGTGTCCGGTGCTGCGGTGGCCCGGTCGTAGTAGAGCTGCAGATTCACATAAAGGCTGGTGAAAAACGTCTGATCCCAACCGAGCACCATCTGCCACAGATCCGACGGCCTGCTGTCAACCCAGGTATCCGCAGTATATGCCACTTCACCGCGCAGGGTACTGCGGGCCAGCCCGAGCGCGCCGGCGATATTCACCGTGCTCACGCGCACCGGGGACAGGCGCAGCAACGCGGCCCCCGGGCTCGCGGCAACGGTGCGGGCACGCACGGGCCCATCGGTATAACCATTGAAGAAAGCAACGCTCCAGTCCACGCCCTGGCCAAAGACCTGATACCGCACGCCCCCTTCCGGACGATGCGGATCTTCTATTTCCAGACCTTGGGCCCCTGCACGTCGCAGCATTCGCAGTTCGTTCAGACCGGAGGGCTCCCAGGGGCTGCCGAACTCGGGGAACTTGCGATCACGCCCGCGCGGCAGCCAGACAAAATCCAGGCTCCCCGTTTGCAGCTTCTGCTCGATCCGCAACAGCCATGATGGTCGACGTGAGGCGGTGCGGGCATTACCGATGGGGTCGCGCAGATCGACCGCATTGATCCGGTCGATGGTACTGACGCCGTCGGCCGTTCCCCACGCGACGCGTTGTTTGCCAAGGGTAATATCCGTCGTTGCCCCGTCGCGCAGCAGATACGCTTCGACCAGCTCCGCACGGGCGGGCGCACGATAGTCGACACTGCGCTCGTCGTGCTCGACCCGCCCGCTGACAAAGCCTCGCCACTGGGTCTGCTCAACGCCGGCATAGCGTCCCCATTTCAGCTCCGTGTGGGCAGTCACCCTGGACGACTCCCACGCTTCACCCGCAGCAAAGTACTGCCCGCGCGCTTCCACGTAGGTATTGTTCTGCCACGCGGGCTCTTGCTCCGTCTGTTCTACCTCGAGATCGAAATCGAAGCTGGCGGCCTCGGCGCGGTCGATGCTGAGCAGGACGATCAGCAACAACCCCAGCCCAAGATCAGCGCTTAAGGGCCGTTTGTTCGAACGCAGCATCGTCCAATCCTATGTTGTAGCGCACGTTGCCGTACTGCATGAGGGTGCGTGATTTTTTGCGTGGCGTTTCCATGATCAGCTTGGTCGCGGTCCAGATACCGTCGATCTCCTCGAGCCCACCCTGGGACAGACGCTTGAGCAGACGTCCGCGCCGATCGTAAAACTCCACGCGCAGCGCCAACCACTTGTCCTTGTCGACCCAAGATACGCGACGCGCGTAGTTCGAGTCTTTGGCCTTGGCGGGTATGGGTACCGATTCGACCACGTAGACCGCAGCGCCATCCAGTTCGGTCTCTTCCAACAGCGTATGCACGTCGTCGTCGACCGCTCTGGCTTCGATGTCTTCGTTAGAGAAGTCACTGCGCATGAAGGAACCCTTCTTCCCGCCGCCGCTGATACGGCGGATCAGATTCTCAGACGGAAAAAACACCCACATGTCATCGTCTTGCTCCGTCGCCTCGTAGGTCCAGGACAGGTACTGGGTGTCCCGCACATCCGCTGGCTCCACAAAGCGGATCAGCGATCGATCGTCATCACCATACCTCTTGTTGGTGATACTCATCTTACGGACCAGCTTTTGCGCCCCGCGCTCGATCAGCATGGTCGCGTCTCGACTGCCGTCGGCTGCGCTGTTGACGTCATCCATTTTCTGCACCACGTCGCGCCCGGTAAGTCCGGCGACAGAGCAACAAACCAACACCAAGCCCAGATACGACGCACTTTTGGTTAACAAGATCATGATTGCAGCCTCACGGTTGATGATGTCTCGTGCTCTTGATTGCGATCACTCAGCGGACGCAGCCAGGAAAGCAGGACAGGGACGAGAAGAAACTCGGCGAGTAGCGCTCCGCAAAATGCCACCCCTGAAGAAATCGCAAAGTTGCGCGGTCCGGCGAAGATGCTGATCAGAAAACCCATGAAGCCGACCACCAGGACCATCGTGGTGAACAAGAGCGGCCGCCCGACGGTGCGCATCGTCTCGCGGTAGGCGCTGTCGTAGTCACCCATCTGGGCAAAGTACCGTCGGTAGCGCACAAAAAAGTGAACCGTATCGTCGACTGCCACCCCTATGATCATCGGCGCCAAGACCAGTCCAATCACATTGAGCTGAGCACCCATCCAACCCATCACGCCGAGGGCAAAGGCGACCGGCAAGACGTTCGGTACCATAGCGATGAGCCCCAGCGAGACCGAACGCAGGGTGACCATCATGATCACCGCGATAGCGACAAAGGCGAACACAAAGCTGCGGGCCTGGCCGATCTTCACCAGATCTGCGATCCGTTCAAAGGTGGGTAGGGCGCCGGTAGCGTAGATCGTGGCGGAGGTTGCGGTCGAGAAGTTGGCGTCGACAAATTCCCGCACGTCTTCCTGTAGACGTCGGACATCGCGCAGGGCGACCGTCTTGGTCCGCGCTTGGACGCGCATCTGATCATAGGTAAACGATACGAACTGCTCCAGTTGGGAGCCACCACCGCTCTCGTAAAGCAACATATACTCGGCCACCTGGGCATCACTGTCGGGCAGGCGGAAGTAAGCCGGATCGTTCTCGTGCACCGCACGGTTCATCTGCTTCAGCTGATCGACGACACTCGAGGTCTGAGTGACCAGCGGATGGTCGTCCAGGAAGGCCTGTAACTCCGCCACCCGCTGCAACAGCGCCTGATCTTTGATGCCGTTTTCCGCACCGCTGTCGATCACAAACTCGACCGACATCGACCCACCCATGTGATCGTCGACATAGTGAAACGCAACCCGCAACGGATCATCCGCGGGCATATCCTGGACCGTGTTGGTTTCGATTTCGAGGCGCGCCACACCGACCAAGGCGATCACCGTCGCCAGCGCAAAACCAACCCCGTAAGCCGTCTTGTGACGGATCACCGACTCCGCGGTGGCCGCCAGCAGACGATCGAAGACATCCGGTGCTGACTTACCTTCGGTTTTCTGGCGCGCGCGACCAAACGACAACACCGGCACAGCAAACAAATAAGTCAACACAAACGCGATCACTACCCCAGTGGCCGCCTGCACGCCCAACTCTACCAGCGGGACGAGATCCGTCACGGTAAACGCCAGAAAACCGACCGCCGTGGTGAGCGTGGTCAACGCGATAGGCCCGGTAACCAGGCTAAGAGTGTGCAGCAAGCCCTCCCTACGCGCCTGACCTTCGCGCATCGATTGCTTGAGTTCGGCGACGACGTGCATGGTATCGCCGATCCCCACGCATAAGAGCAGGGTGGGTACCAGAATCCCGAGCAGGTTGAGGCGGAAGCCGATAAAGGCGAACAGGCCCATCGTCCAGACCACAGACAGCACGACGGTTGCAGCAGGCACCAGAACCCCGACCAGACTGCGGGTGGTGAACGCGAGCACAATGCACATACCCAACAACGCAGCCAACATCCAGCGCTGGACTTCAACCGCGGTGCGTTCATCCATGACGTAGTCCATCACCGGCCCGCCGACAACATGGGTTTCCAGGTCAGAGAACTCATCGATCAGGGAGAGGATCACCGGCGGTACATCCTTGCGCGGATCGATGCCCAGTTCGGGGTAATTCTCAAACTCCAGCAACAAACCATGGGCTTTGCCGTCGCCCGAGACCAGGCGATCGCGATACAACGGGTCTGCCAGAGTGCGGCGCGCAAGCGCCTCGCGCTGATCATCGCTGAGCTCAAGGTTGGGAATGAGATCATCGATCACGATACCACCGGGCACACCTTCGATCCGCTCGACGTTGCCGAGCCAAGTCAGCTCCAGCAGGTGGGGCACTTCCAGTTCCAGGCGCTCGGCCAATTCTGCCAGGCGCTCCAGAGTCTCGGCGGCAAACGCATCTTCAACATCCACGAGTATGTAGACAAAATCGTCGTTGCCGAACGTGTCGTTAAACGCATCGAGACGCGCCTTGGTGGGGTCCCCGGTCATGAAAAACGACTCGTTGGAGTTGTCGATCTCAATTTTTGACAATTGGCTGCCCGCCAGCCCCGAGATCAGGCATACAGCCAGCAGACAGAGCCAGCGGTAACGCATCAACAACACAAAAAATGTCTCTTGTTTCATAGTCCTACACACACGTACAGTGACACGGAGGATTGCTAAGTTAACGATATTCTATTACTATTGCAAATCATTCTCATTTAGAAATTTTACCAAGGGACTACAGCGATGCCCGTGAATTTTGGCGGACGGCCACAGTTGGTGGATCTGCCGCGGATTATCGAGGCCGCCCTGAAAATGGGCGTCGACAACCTAAGCATGCATGGTGTGGCACGCGAACTCGGGGTCTCAACACCGGCCCTGTACCGCTACGTCCCATCCAAAGAGGCGTTGCTGGATGCCTGTATGGATCATTTCTGCGCGCGCATCGACATGCCGGACCCGGACCTCCCCTGGCAGGCATACCTCGCGGACGTCGGACGCGCCTTCCGCCGAGCGCTGCAAAATACACCAGGTGCGAGCACCTATGGGTTTAAGATCGGCCCCACCACACCGGCCGCGTTCCACATCATCGACGCGGCACTGGCGGTGCTGTACAAGGCCGGATTTTCGCCGTATCACGCGTTCCTGGCCTACTCCATGATTGTGGATCATGCTTTTACCACCGCGCAGAAAGCAGAGCGCATGACGGAGCTTGAGAAGGAAAATGGTCCCGGCGGCTATCGGGTCTTGCAGCTCGACCCCGAGGCGTTGCCGGAACTGCCCCATCTGGCAGAAGCGCTGGCTTCGGTGCTCACCAAAGGCGCGCAGATAGACCGCGATGCCGGCTACGAGTACCAACTCACCTGCCTGATCGCCGGTCTGGAACAGCACTTGGAGAGCATCGACTGATCATGTTCCTACCGAGCCATTACCTCGTGCGTGTGCAGAATCTGCATGAGGCCGTTGCCGATTACGAAGCTGCCGGATTCAGCGTCACCTGGGGCAGCGATCCGCAGCGCGCGCACAACGCGATGATCCACTTTCGTAACGGTGGGTTTCTCGAAATATTCAATCCTCGGCCTCCAGGCGCCGCGGGCACACTGCAGAAAGGTGTGGCCGCCATCGGCGCGCGCTTGCAACAGCCGTTGTTGGTCCGCCTGCATCGCTGGCAGAGCTCGCAAGGGCTGTGCGACTACGCCCTCGAGTCATCGGCGCCACTGACCGAAGCCGCGGCACAAGCGCGCCAACGCGGCGCGCAACCGGGTAAGATTCGCGACTTTTCGCGCCGCGGCGCCGACGGCATCATGACCCGCTGGCAGATCTGCGCCGCTCACAGCGCCGACCTGCCGTTTATGATGGGTCCCTATGACCCCACTCCGCAGATCAACGAGGCACAGTTGACCCATGCCAACGGCATCGATCAACTGCGCGGGATGACGCTCACCACCCCAAACCCCAAGCGTTACGCCGAAGATTTGGCGGCGCTGCTGGGCGATGCTGAGATCGCGCGGGAACAAGACAGCACGACGGTGCGTTGCAACGCGTTCAAATTTGTCCTCAACCAAGGTACTGAGCACCGTTGTGAGGCGATGCTGACAGATCATGCACCACCGCCTACCGCCCAACTACATGGCCTGCGCCTGCTCGAGGCGCTCTGATAAGAAAATCCTAAAGCCACACTCGGATGGAGTCCGATCCCAATGAAGTACATTTCCGGCGTTTTCCTTTCGTTGCTCGCAGCGATGGGCCCAACCGCGCACGCGCAACAGCCCGGCGGACCTGTCGATCCGGCCGAATTTGAGGCCTTCGTAGACGGCGCCTGGCAAGCGCAGAAGTTCTCACATCCAGCCGCGGGCGCGGTGGTCACCTTGGTCAAAGACGGCACCATCTGGTTGAACAAAGGCTACGGTTACGCCGATCTCGAACGCCAGCAGCCCGTAGATCCCGCGCGCACGCTGTTTCGCATCGCATCAATATCAAAACCCTTCACCTGGATCGCAGCAATGCAGCTGTACGAGCAGCGGCGGCTGGATCTCGATGCGGACCTCAACCAGTACCTGACGGCATTTCAACTGCCGGCACGGGGTGGTGTCGCCATCACCATGCGGCACCTTATGAGTCACACCGCAGGGTTTGAAGACGTTGTGATCGATCTCGGTCGCCGCAGTGCCGACGAACTGCTACCCCTGGGCGACTACCTGAAAGACCACTTGCCCCAGCAGGTTCGGCCCGCGGGTCAATTTTCTTCCTACTCCAATCACAGCACCGCGATCGCAGCCCATGTGATCGAAGTGATTTCCGGGCAGGATTGGTCGACCTATCTGGAACAAAACATCCTCGGTCCGCTCGATATGCAACGTACGGTCGCCCGGCACCCCATGCCGGCGGCGCTTCGCGCAGACCTCGCCGCCGCGTATCGCCGCAAAGCCGGCGCGTGGCAGGCGCATGAGTTTCTACATTGGATGATCTATCCGGCAGGGATGATGAGTACCACCGGCAGCGACATGGCAAAATTCATGCAACGCCAACTCGCCGGTGGACCACCCGTGCTGGCGCCCACCACCTATCAAGAAATGCTCACGCCGCTCTATCGACCATTTGACGGCGCCAACGCCTGGTTACACGGCTATGTCGATCAAACCCGCAATAATGTGCGCATGTACGGTCACGGCGGTGACCTCAACGGTTTTCATTCGGACCTGGTGTTCTTTCCGCAGCACAATATGGCGATCTTCGTCGCGGTCAACACCGACCCATCCGCAAGTTTTGGTTATACCCTGACACGTGCCTTGGTGGATCACTACTTTCCGGTGCCCCCACCCGTGCGCAACGCCCCGGCGGCTGATCGGCCGGCCAACAACCAAGATTTCCATGGCGTCTACGGAGCGCTACGACGCAGCTTTTCCGACTTCGCCAAATTGGTCCTGCTGGTAGATCATGGCGTGATCGACACCAACGCCGAGGGCTACCTGACCTGGACCGGCGACGGGGAAACCGAACAATATGTCGCCGCGGGTGATGATCTGTTCGAGGCGCGCTATCGCCATGGCTCAATCAAGTTTGAACGCAACGCTGACGGCGAAGTGACCCATCTGCACAGTTCCGGCTTCGCCGCGAGCACGATGGACAAACTCACCGGCGTGGACAACCCACAACTGCATCGCGCGCTCTACGCCGGGATCGCGATCATTGCGTTGTGGGGCTTGTTTTACTGGCCGCGAGGCGCCCTGGCACGCAGCCGCACGTCGAAAGCGACCGGAATGACAATCGGCGGCTACGTCATCGCAACCCTACTCTGCGCAGCCATACTCTATAGCCTGTATGCGTTGGTCGATAGGTTGCAGAACACGCAGGACGTGATGTTCGGCATCCCTGCGTCCATCGTGCAAGCCCTGACCATCACCGGGTGGTCGAGTTTGATCGCCGGCGCCTTTGTGCCATACGGTCTATACACCGTCATGCGCGGCGACATGCAGATGTTGGAGCGTAGCCACGTGCTGCTCTTTACGCTGGCGATGGCCACGTTCTGCTGGCTGTCGATCTATTGGAACGTGCTGCCCTTCCTATGGCGCTAGACCACGCGCTCGACGAGAATATCGCCCGGCATGTGACTGGCAATTTGCTAATCTTAATGCGAATACTTATCATTCCAATTACCGGTGATTGAGCTCTGGCCATGCGACATGCACACGCGCGTCCGGCAAGCCCGCAGGCAACCTAGGATCACACCCGACCAGAGTTGCACGCGAGCGACAGGCCGATCGCCAGTGGGGTTGCGATCTCCCGCCGCTACGTAGGCTCAACGAGGATTTATAAATCATATGAAACAAAATCTGAAAGACGCCGGCCTGAAAGTCACTCTCCCCCGCCTGGCGGTACTGAAAATACTCGCCGATTCTGAACAACGCCACATGAGCGTCGAAGAGGTCTACCAGGCATTGCTGGCCGCCGGTGAGCGGGTTGGTCTGGCAACCGTTTATCGAGTGCTGACCCAACTGGGGGACGCCGGGATTGTGGAACAACACGATTTCAACGATGGCCATGCGGTATTCGAGTTGGCCGGTGAGGAACACCACGATCACATGATCGACCTTGATACCGGTCAGATCATCGAGTTCTCCAACGAGATCATCGAGTCGCTACAACACGAGGTCGCCGCCGCGCACGGCATGGAATTGGTCGATCATGAATTGGTGCTCTACGTACGCAAACCTAGACACTAGGAGCCTGTTGAAAAACTATTTAGGACTCAGTCAAACGCTCCGATTCTTGGGCAAGGCGACAGATTCCTCACACTGACAACACCCGGCCGGCTGGCGCCAAAGCGGCCACAGCCGTGGCCGCCACCAAAACATCCCTCCAGCTCGAGCCGTTGAACGCCCTGCCGCGCTGACGGCAGGTCCTTACGGATCCTAGCGTCGCAGCCCAAAAGCGGCGACCTGAACCTGACCCGCCGCCCCGAACAGTTGTGCCGCGTCCGCGTCGATGGACCCTTCTGGATTCAGGGATGGCCACATCGGTGCGAGACCACTGATGATCTCCTGCAGTTGACCCGCCACCGCAGTCGCCTTGGCGTCTGCAAAGAAACCCTGCGACTGGGCCAGGGTTGCTGCGACCTGAGTAAAGCCCCAAGCGTCCTGGTATTCATGCAGATTGTCGATCTCGCCATCGATGACGCCGATCTGATATTCCACCCCAGCGGTGCGCAACAGGTTTTCGATCACTTTCGCCATCACCATCGGATCATCGGTGGCTGCACTTTGCTGACAGGCAGCGATACCCTGCCTGAGGTCTGCATAAACCTGCTCGACATCAGCTTGCGATGCACGCTCGGTCACCGCGGCGGTCAAAGCGGACAATTGATTGGCAAACCCATCACATCCACGCCGAGCAAACACCGGTTCGACACTGGCATATATTTCTGCGCGGGGATGTTTCATGTGGGTCTGGGCCAATTCCGGCAAACCCGAGGTGTAGAGCTCATGGCCAACGCGCAGATGACCGCGGATCAGCGCAAGCTGGGTCAGGTAAGCCACATCATCGGTGGCGAGATCGGCACCGGCGGTCGCCCCACCTTCGCCTTCTCCCTCACCTTCGCCTTCACCTTCTCCTTCTCCCTCACCTTCGCCTTCTCCCTCACCTTCGCCTTCGCCCTCGCCTTCTCCCTCGCCTTCGCCTTCTCCCTCGCCTTCGCCTTCTCCCTCGCCACCGAAACTACCTTCTCCTTCTCCTTCGCCACCTGAGTATCGGGTACCCTCGCCCTCACCTTCGCCGAGACCTTCACCTTCGCCGAGACCTTCACCTTCGCCGAGACCTTCACCTTCACCCCCTAGGAGCGGTTGCGTCTGTACGCCCTCACCTTCGGCTTCGCCTTCGCCCTCACCTTCACCGGCGAGACCGCCGCTGGCGCAGCCGCTGAGCTGGGTGGTCACCAGCCAGGTCGCGGCACCGATGGCCGTTACCGTACGCCACTGGAAGCGGTTCTTGTCGGAGGGTTGTATACTATCGCTCATGATTGTGTTCCTAGAAGACGTCCTGAGTCCCGCCCATGTGGGCGCGTTTGTTAAAGTGCTCGAAGCCGAGCATCTGTTTGAATCCGGTTCCCGCACTGCCGGCCGCCTGGCGAAGTCGCAGAAGCAGAATCTGCAGGCTTTGAATGCGCAACCGGAAGTTGCGCGCATCCTCAAGCAGGTGCGTGAAGACCTCAGCCAGCATAGCGTGTTTAGGAGCTTTGCAGTACCCGCGAAGCTCGGCCGTGTGATGGTCAGTCGCTATGAGCCGAGCATGCAATATGGCAGTCACTTTGACGACGCATTTATTGACGGAGTTCGCACGGACCTGTCGTTTACGGTATTTCTGTCCGATCCGGACAGCTACCAAGGGGGCGAACTGGAGCTGACCACACCCTCGGGTTCCCAGGCGATCAAACTGCCTGCGGGCTGCGCTATCGTATATCCGAGCGATCATCTGCATGCGGTCCTGCCCGTGACGTCCGGGGTGCGACTGGCGGTGGTTGGCTGGGTCCGCAGCCGTGTCAAAAGCTCAGAGCAACGCCAATTGCTCCACGACCTCGATAACGCTACCGCCGCCCTGGGTGATGAAGTGTCGCGCGAGGTCATCATGCGCCTCAAGTTTGTGCGCAACAACTTGTTACGCATGTGGTCCGACTGACCAAACGTCAACGCCACCGAGCACGATCATAGATGCGCACGGCCGCAGATTGATTCTCTCCCAACAGGGCTGCGTTGATCCGATCTTCTTTGAACGTTCCCAAGCTTGTGATCGGTCCCGTGGCAGCGCCGACGACGGGATACTCGTTGTTGCCTTCCGCGAACAACTTCTGCGCAAAGTCACTGGTCAGATACTCGAGAAACTTGATCGCATTGTCTCGATTGGGCGCGTACTTGGTCACCCCCGCCCCACTGATATTGACGTGCGTGCCGCGGCCGCCCTGATTGGGGAAGATCACCTGCAAAGCCTGCATGGTGCGCTGCGCGCGGGCGTTGTCGCTGGCAAGCCAACGTCCCATGTAGTAGGTATTGGCGATGGTCAGCCCACACTCGCCCGAGGCCACCGCGCTGAGATTGCTGGTGTCGTTGCCCTGGGCCGGGCGGGCAAAGTTGGCGACCACCCCATCCGCCCAGGCTTGGGCGGCATCGGCACCTTGTGCATCGATGATCGACGCCAGCAGGGACAGGTTGTAGATATTGGATGATCCGCGCATGCAGATCATGCCTTTGAGCGCCGGGTTGGCCAGGTCTTCATAGCGCTTCACGTCGACGGGCAGTCCCCGCTCGCGATTGTGCACGATGACGCGGGCGCGCTTCGAAAGGCCAAACCACAACCCGGAAGGCTCACGCAGGTAGGCGGGGACTCGCTTGTTGAGCACCTCCGAATCTACCGGTTGAAAGATCCCTCGATCGGCGGCGCGCCAGATGCGCCCAGCGTCCACGGTGATCAGCAGATCCGCCGGGGTGTACTCTCCTTCGTTCGCGATGCGCTCGATGAGGGCGTCGCTGCCACCTTCGATGAGATTGACTTCGATACCGGTCTGGCGGGTGAATTCTTCGTACAGCGTGATATCGGTATCGTAGTGGCGCGCCGAATAGACGTTAACGTGATCGGCATAGACCGCCTGGCTGAACCCGAACATGACCAACAACGCCATACCGGTCAGCCGCAAAAACTGTTCTCGCATGTTTACCTCTTTTTGAAGCTATCCATCCCTGCCATCGCTGTGATGGTTTAAGGCGATGCAATCGCTATGCGCTTGCGATCTGCTGATGGAGTTCTCAGCCAGATCTAACTGAGAACCATTCTCATCAATCGCTAAAGTACACCAGGACCCCAGACGAGTCAAAAGACAAAGCTACGGACGCGCCTACCTCGATCTGCGGGGTCCGGTCCGACATCGCACGCAGGCGTTGCTCGCCCGCCGCGATGATCATCAAATAGCCGTGGCCGAGAAAACGCAGGTCCTGGAGCACGGCCGAACCTGAGGGATCGGGGGTGATGGTCACCGCGCTGGGACGCACGATCA
>JBCCHL010000126.1:0-13779 GCA_039028775.1 Pseudomonadota bacterium
CATCGATCGTTCTATCCTGGCGCTATTGGTCGGTCCGATACGCGCGGACTTCGGCATCAGTGACTTTGAGTTCAGCCTCATCCAAGGCGCGGCTTTTTCCATCCTCTATGCCGTGGCCGGGCTGCCCCTCGGGCGCCTTGCGGACCGTTACTCGCGCAAGTGGATCGTGTCTGGTTCAGTGCTGTTCTGGAGCATCGCAACCGCGGCCTGTGGGCTGACAAAGAACTTTGGTCAGTTGTTTGTCGCGCGCATGGGTGTGGGTGCCGGAGAAGCAGGCCTGGCCCCGCCTGCATACTCCCTGATTCTCGATAGTTTCCGTCCAGCTCATGTCGGCTTTGCCATGTCGTTCTACAAACTCGGGGTAAAAGTAGGCGCGGGGGTGGCCTTTATTGTCGGCGGCATCCTGTTCGACTACTTTGATGCGATCGGTACCATCACCGTGTCCTGGCTGGGCGACATCCAACCGTGGCAATCGACCATGATCGCGGTCGGCCTGCCGGGTGTCTTGCTGGCGGCACTGCTGTTGACGGTACACGAACCCAGGCGCAAAGGCCTGGCAGCCGGTACCGATGCCAGCAGTCCCTCGTTGCCGGTGCGCGACATCGCCGATTTTATCTGGGCCCGCAAGCGTGTGTACATCACCTTGTTTCTAGGTGCTTCCATGATGGCCATGGCGGGGTATGGTGCCAGCGCCTGGTATCCAGAGTTGCTCACGCGCAACTACGGCATGTCGAAGACCAATGCCGGGGTGATCTACGGCAACATCATCCTTTGGGCGGGCGGTGCGGGCGTGATGCTCGGCGCCTGGTTGGCGAAGTGGTTTCAGAATCGCGGCCACGACGATGCCTGGGTCCGCACCTGTTTTATCACCTCCCTGTTGGCGGTACCTTTCATGGTCCTCGGCCCGCTCAGTAACGACCCGACAATAAACCTGATCCTGCTCGTTCCGGGTACGGTGATGGCCGGATCCTACCTGGGCGTGTTAGCGGTCTCGTTTGTGGTGATCACCCCGAATCAGATGCGCGGTCAAATCACCGCCGTTTATATATTTGTCACCAATATTCTCGGTATGGCGGTAGGCACGAGTATCCTCGCGGCGTTTACCGATTTTCTGTTCCAGGACGATGCGCTGCTGCACTTCTCCATCGCCACTGCCTGCGGTCTGTTCTACCCACTGGCGGCGTGGTTGTTCTGGTTGTGCATGCCCGCCTATCGGGTGGCGGTTGCCGAAGCCGAGGCGCGCGAACAGTGAGTAGAACTGTGGCGATAGTCGGGGCGGGTATCGGGGGGCTCAGCGCTGCGCTGTCCTTGGCCCAACAGGGCTTTGCCGTCCGGGTGCTCGAGCAGGCTAGCGCCCTGGGTGAGATCGGTGCGGGGATTCAGCTGTCTCCCAACTGCACTCGGGTGTTGTTCGACCTGGGCCTGGAAGCGCCACTGCGGGCGGTCGCGTTCTACCCCCAAGGCGGGGAGATGCGCAGTTGGCGTTCCGGCAAGGTGCTGAGTGCCACCGAATTCGGCGCTCGATTGGAAGCGCAGACGGGCTTCCCATATCTACATGTCCATCGCGCTGATCTCATCCGGGTGCTGGCGCAAGCCGTGGCGGAGCACCCGGACATCGACCTGAACCTCGGCGCTTGCGCCGTGGGGTTCGATATCGAGGACCGCGCGCGGGTCGAGGTGCGAGATGAGGCCGATGGCGCGGCGACCTCAACGACGCATACAGCTGACGTGTTGGTCGGTGCCGACGGCATTCGCTCGGTCGTGCAGGCGCATCTCTTCGGCGCTGTCCCGCCTAGGTTTACCGGCAACGTCGCCTGGCGCGCGCTGGTGCCGACCGACGCGCTGCCCGCCGGTATGGTGCGTCCGATGGCGACGGCCTGGTGGGGCCCAGGTGCGCACTTCGTGCACTATTACGTGCGCGGTGGCGAACTCGTCAACTGTGTATGTGTGATCGAAAAGTCGGGTTGGGAGATCGAGTCCTGGACCGAGCGCGGTGAGCATGCCGAGCTACAGGCCGACTTTGCGGGCTGGCACGCCGACGTCCGCACCCTCATCGATCGCGCCGATAGAGACGCTCTGTACAAATGGGCGCTTTTCGATCGCTCGCCTTTGCCGAGTTGGGGGCGGGGGTGCGCCACCTTACTAGGAGATGCCTGCCACCCCACGCTGCCGTTCATGGCCCAAGGTGCTGCGATGGCGATCGAAGATGGCGCGGTCCTCGCGCGCTGTTTACAAGCCGCGGATACACCTTTGGAATTCGAGTCGCAGTTGCATAAATATCAGGCCTTGCGGCATGCACGCACGGCGCGGGTGCAGAGCGGTTCCCGGCGCAACGCCGGCGTTTTTCATATGCGAGGCTGGCAAGCGTGGGTCAGAAACTTGGGCCTCAAGATCGCGCGCCCAACAGGCGGATTGACCAGCCTCTTCGGGTATGACGCACTGACCGCACACCTTTCGTCGTAGCCAGAACGTTAGCCGACGCGCTAGACTGGGGCGCAACGAGAATGCTGTACTTGTCCGCAAGGATTTCTGCGATGCACGAATTCACCCTCATCGCCAGCGACGGTCACGCTGTGGCCTGTTATGCCTGGCCTCACGATGCGCCCAAGGGCGCGATCCATATCGCGCATGGCATGGGCGAACACGCCCGCCGTTACGATGAGGTTGCCCGGGCGCTGGTGGCCGCAGGTTATGCTGTGGTGACCAACGATCATCGAGGCCATGGTCGCACCGCTGGCGAGGTGGCCGGTTACATGGGCGCGGACGGTTGGAACCGATGCCTGGCCGATGCTTATGAGCTCAATCAGCATCTTCAGGCGCAATATCCACAGCTACCGCGGGTACTCCTCGGCCATAGTATGGGGGCGATGCTGAGCGCGCAGTACATTACCCGGCACGGCGCTTCTATCGATGCGCTTATCCTCTCCGGCTCGCCTGGTTTCAAGGCCACTTCCTGGAATCCCATCCCCGGCTGGATGCTCGGCTTTGAACACTGGCGCCTCGGTCCAGCGGGTAACAGCGCCCTCATGCAGAAGGCGCTGTTCGGCAGCGCCAACAAAACGTTTGAGGGTGGACCTGGCGAGACCACAGGTTATGAGTGGCTGTCCCGCGATCCGGAACAGGTGCGAGCCTACGTGGAAGACCCGGACTGCGGTGCTGTCCTTGCGGTCGGATCCCTGCGGGAGCTGTTTGCTGGGGCTGCCGTAGCCGCGGATCCGGCGTCGATCGCGAAGATTCCGAAGGCTCTGCCGATCTATGTATTCAGTGGCGGCGACGACCCGATCCATGGGGAAAAACAGGATATTGAACGCATGGTATCCGCATGGCGCGAGGCTGGCCTGACCGGGATCGAGTTGAAGTGGTATGACGAGGGACGCCACGAGATGTTCAAAGAGATCAACCGCGACGCCGTGATCACCGACACCATCGCCTGGTTGGATGGGCTGATGTCCAAGCTGGCCTAGGCTTCACGTTGGCCCAAGCCTGAGCTTAAGCCTGGCAAGGCTTACTGCTCGGCCGCCCAATATTTGTCCTTCAAGAGGCGCTTGTACAGCTTGCCGGTGGGTAGGCGGGGCATCTCGGCGATAAAATCGATGCTGCGCGGTACCTTGTAGCCGGCCAGGTGCGCACGCGCGTAAGCCATGAGGTCCTCCCCAAGGGTGGTCGGGTCTGCGTCGACGTCTGCAGCCTCCACCACGGCTTTCACCTCTTCGCCGAAATCTGCGTTCGGCACCCCGAACACGGCCACATCGCGGACCGCGGGATGCATGATCAGCGCGTCCTCGATCTCTTGTGGATAGATGTTGACGCCGCCGGAGATGATCATGAAAGACTTGCGGTCGGTGAGGTAGAGATACCCATCGTCATCGACGTAGCCGACGTCACCCAATGAGGTCCAGGTCGGCTGGGTCGGGTGCGTGGCGCTCGCGGTCTTGTCCGGCGCGTTGTGATACTCGAAGGTGCGCTCGGGTTGTTCGAAGTAGATCGTGCCCGCTTCGCCGGTCGGCAACTCGCCCCCTTCCTCGTCGCATATGCGAATGATGCCGCTGCTGGCTCTGCCCACCGATCCGGGGTGTGCGAGCCACTCTTCGGGATTGATGATGGTGGTGCCGTTGCGTTCGGTACCCGCGTAGTACTCCCACAGGATCGGTCCCCACCAATCCATCATCTGCTGCTTGATGTCCTTCGGACAGGGTGCGGCGGCGTGGATTGCGACCTTGTGGCTGGATAGGTCGTAGCCCTCACGGTCTGCGGCGGGCAGCTTTAACATGCGGATGAACATCGTTGGGACCCACTGCGAGTGGGTGATCGAGAATTTCTCGATGTTGGCAAGCGATGCGATCTCATCGAAGCGCTCCATCATGAAGACCGAGCCACCCAGCGCCAGCGTACGCATGCAATAGCCGAACGGTGCGGCGTGATACAGGGGTGCGGGTGAGAGGTAGCGGGAGTGTTCATCGAAACCGAAGGCGTTGGCGCGGCTGGCGCCGGGGATGCCTTCCGTGATCGGCAACCCGGACAGTGGGCGCTTGATCCCCTTGGGGCGACCGGTGGTGCCTGAGCTGTACAGCATCGAATCGCCCATGCGCTCATCCTCGATGGGCGACTTGCTCTGTCGCCCGATGGCGCTCGCGAAGTCCTGGTGGTCGTCATGGTTGGCATCGACCATGAAGCGGTGCGTACATTCGTTTGTCAGCGGCGGAAGCTCGGGAGGCGTATCCAAAGTGGATGAAGTGAAGAGGGCGTCGCTGCCCGAATCGTTGATGATGTAGGCTGCCTCATCGGCGGTCAGGTAGCGGTTGATGCAGGTGAGGTACATTCCCGAGCGCATCACCCCCCACGCGATGACAAAAAACTCCAGACGGTTTTCCATCAGCAGCGCGACGTGGCTGCCGGGTCCGAGACCGCTCGCGAGGAGCAGCTGCGCAACCTGGTTGGACTGCTCGTTGAGCTCGCGCCAGGTCAAGGCCGCGCCGGTGACGGTATTGGTAATGGCCACTACGTCGCCTTTCAGTTCTGCCCAATGGCCTGGATACACGATGCTCTCCCCGCTGGCTTCAGACAGGCAATTTACCCCGGCAGCCTCATGGCTTCAAACCAGGGTGGTGGGTAGCGGGTCGGGGGACGGCGGTGGCCTGCCGGGCTTGTCCGGCACGGCGTGCTTGCGGTCCGCATGGCCGTATCGCGTCAGGGTAACTTGAGCTCCAGGTAACCGGCGGCCATGCGGATGAGCTCCTGCACAAAGGCTTCCTCGCTCACCCGCGGCCCCAACTGTCGAGCCGATGCTCGGATGGCGAAGACCCGACGCTCGATCATCGCCATGAGCATATCCAGCACAAACAGACAGCGAACTTCCGCATTGCTCGCGGGCAGTTCGTCCGCGCGGGTATACATCAAGTTGAGGATGAGCTGGCGTTTTTCTCGTTCCGTCTCTCTGACCCGCTTGTCGATCTCCGGATCTTCCATGCACAGCCGCAGCCGGGCCTGCATGACGCCCGCATTGCGCTTGGACATTTTCAGGGAGAAGCGGATGTAACCTTCGACGATGTCGAGCAGAGACACACCCTCCCAACGTTCCGGCAGCAGTCCTTGCTCTGCGGTCAGAACCCGTTCCTTCCCCGCACGGTCCAGCACCGCGTAAACCGCAGCGCGCTTGTCTTCGAAGTGATGATAGAAACTGCCGACGCTGCAGCCTGCTGTTTTGGCGACGTTGGCGATGGTTAGACCGTCCACGCCTTCTACCTCGAGCAGCTGCATGGTCGCATCCAACAACTGGCTGCGGGTCCTCTCACTGCGGGTCTGCAGCGGTTCTCGGATCCACTTGAGATCCCAGACTTCGCGTTTGCCGTGGGTAGACGAGCTGGTCGGACTCGGGTCGAGCGCCATGAGCGTGCGGTCTCGTGTATCGGTAGTGGCCGGATCATACCGCAAATTTCGAATCCAGATTCAGTTTGTGTGCGCCGCAGGGCGATCCGGGTATACTGGCTCCGCAGCTTCAGGGGGACGTATGAGTACGGGATTCAATGATGATCAGGTGCAGTTTCAGGAGGTGGTAGGGCGCTTCCTCGCGGACAAGTCTCCACCTTCGGCCGTCCGGACGTTGATGGACAGCGAATCCGGTTATGACCAGGACGTGTGGCGTCAGCTGAGTGGTGAGGTCGGGCTGGCGGGCACCCACCTGCCCGAGACTTACGGGGGCTTCGGCTTTGGCCCGGTGGAACTTGGCATTGTGAGCCGGGAGATGGGCCGCTATCTCTATTGTGGTCCCTACTTTGCATCGGCGGTGATGGCCTCTTATGCGCTGCTCAACGCAGCAGCGGAGGACCACAAGCAACGCCTGCTGCCGGAAATGGCGGCGGGTACAACCATTGCTGCGCTGGTGCTGGACAACCTGTCGGATGTCGCTCTGGTGGGCCAGCAGGTGCGTGCGCAGGGAGAGGTCTTGAGCGGCGTGGCCAGGACCGTGGTGGATGCGCATGTGGCGGACGTCTTGATCGTCGCCGCCGGGACAAACGCGGGCGTGGCCCTTTATGAGGTTGCACCAAAGGACGTGGAGATTGTCGTGCAACGGGCGCTGGACCCTACCCGCAAACTTGCGAGCGTACGCTTCTCCGATACGCCGGCGCGCGCGCTATGTGCAGCAGGAGAAGCGCAATTGCCGCTGTTGTGGGATCAGATGTGTGTCGCTCTGGCCAACGAGATGGTAGGCGGTGCGGATCATCTGTTCACCACCACCATCGACTACATGAAGATGCGGGTGCAGTTCGGCCGTACGATCGGCTCTTTTCAGGCGCTGAAGCACCGCTGCGCGGACTTGTTGCTCGAACTGGAACTTGCCAAAGCCATGGCCGAGGAAGCTTCTTTCTATCTCGCGAGCGGCGAAGGTGATGCTTTTGCGGCGAACACGGCGAAGGCGATGGCCAGCGACGCCTACATGTCGGTCGCTCGCCAGGCGATACAATTGCGTGGCGGGATAGGGTTCACGTGGGAAGAAGATACCCACCTGTGGTTCAAACGTGCCAAGGCATCCGAGGTGTTCCTCGGCACCTCGAACTGGCATCGGGAACAGATGATTCAACGGATGGAGGCCGATCATGTCGCAGCGTAGCGTTGACGATATCAAAGCCGAGGTGCACAGCTGGCTTACGGCCAACTGGTCGGTCGAGCGCGATCTTGGCGCGTGGCGCGAAATTCTTGTCGAGGGTGGTTGGGCCGCGCCGGACTGGCCGGAGGAATACTACGGGCGTGGTTTCAACCCGGGGCAGACCGCTGCCGTAGCGGACGTGTTCGCCGAGTTCGGCGCCGTGGGGGTTGCTCAAGCTGGGCCTGGCCGGCTGGCCTCGCACACCATTCTCGTGCATGGCACCGAGGCCCAGAAAGACAGATACCTGCGCCCGATCCTCACCGGTGAGCATGCCTGGTGCCAGCTCTTCAGCGAGCCGGGGAGCGGCTCGGATCTCGCCGGCCTCACCACCAAGGCGGAAAAAGATGGAGATCGTTGGATCATCAACGGTCAGAAGGTGTGGAACACGTCGGCCCACCACGCGGATTTTGGCATTCTCGTCGCCCGCAGCGATTGGGACGTCCCCAAACACCAGGGCATCAGCTTCTTCTTGATCGACATGCACCAGCCCGGGATAGAGGTACGGCCCTTGCGACAAATGAACGGACACGCGTCGTTCAACGAAGTCTTTATGGCCGACGCCCAGGTGCTGGGCGAAGATCTGCTCGGCGCCGAAGGTGAAGGTTGGAGTATCGCGGCGACCACGTTGTCGCTGGAGCGTCAGGGGTTTGCTGGGGATCGCAGCGGCGGCGCGATGCGTAACCTGGATGGGCCGATCTACCAGCAGTATCGGGACGAGTTGGCCATCGCCTTGGAACCGTATACCTGGTATCCACAGCGCGCCGGACGAGTCGATCTCGCCATGCCGCGCGCAATGGAAACCGGGGCCATTCGCGATCCGCATGTCCGCCAGGAACTGGCCAAGCTGATCGGCATGAAAAAAGCTTCGGATCTCGCAGCGCGCAATGCCGCGCAAAAACGGCGTTCCGGCACAAGTAACGTGATTCCGGAAGGCTCGATCGGCAAGCTCGCCGCGAGCGTGATCGCCCGGCAGGCATCTCATGTCCACACGCTGATCTCGGGCACCGACGCGATGCTCACCGGCGACGACTCACCGATGGAGGGGGTGATTGCGGAGATTCTCGTCTCGGTGCCCGCCATATCCATCGCCGGCGGGACCGACGAGATTCAGAAGAACATCATCGCCGAGCGCGTGTTGCAATTACCCAAGGAGCCGCGCTTTGATACCGGACCGTTCCGTGACGTGCCGCGCAACGTAAGCGACCTTTAGGACACACCGGGCTCTGCGCAACGAGTGTCGTTCGGTCGCGGCGATAGTGGCGCGAGGCACGCGAGGTACGAAAGGCGAGAAGCGAGAAGCGAGAGGCGAGAGGCGAGGAGAGAGACGGTGCACCAAACCGAGGGAGATTTTCAGTTCATGCGCGCGGCGACGCAGCCCTCTCTGTATCGCAACGGCGAGGTGCTGATCGAGCGCGACCCGCTGGGCAACACCGCGGCATCGCGCGGTGTGGCATTGGAAACCCATACCCTGGCGGTCACCGATGCACGGATCCACAAACTCCGTATGACGTGCGAGCACAATGGCTTTGAATTGCTGCATGCGCCACTTGAGCACCCGATCGACTTTTACGATCACGATGATGTGGTGCGTTATTACTATCCAGAGTGCGCTGCGTTGGTAGCCGAATTGACGGGTGCGCAAGCGTTTGCGTTTGATCACAACGTGCGCTCGGCGGGTGGCAAGCAAGAACAGGCTCGCATCAAGGGTGGTCAGGACGTCCAAGGTCCGGCCCACGTCGTGCATGGAGACTACACCTTGCGCTCGGCCCCGGAACGGCTGGCGCAGTTGGCGCTGCCCCCGAGTGGCAACGATACCCTGGTCGGGTTCCGCACCGACGCGCTGGTACCCGACGCATTGCTGGCCCGAGCCCAACAAAGTCGCTTTGCCATCATCAACGTGTGGCGCAACATCGATTCGCAACCGGTGGCGACGCACCCGATCGCGCTGTGCGACAGTCAGACGGTGACGCCGGAAGATTCGGTCGTGTTTGAGATTCACTACCCCGACCGGATCGGCGAGAACTACTTCTCCAAATTCTCACCCGAACATCGCTGGTACTACTATCCAGCCGTGGCTCAGGAGGAGGCTTTGATCATCAAACAATGGGATTCGGCGGGCTTGCTCGCCGGTAGTGATGGCGAGCAGGGGGATGGGGGTGCGCCGGAGCGACCCTGTACCTTCAGTTTTCATAGCGCGTTTGTTGCCGCAGACACGCCGGCTGATGCCCGGGATCGCTGGTCGATCGAAGTCCGCTGTGTGGTGATCTACTGAATTGGTGCGGGTCGACGGGCCACCGGGCTAGGCTTGGGTTGCCACCCGCGGATCGTAAAAACCCAAGCTGCCGTGCATCGGATAACCAATCAGATCCAAAACCTCGTTTGGCATCTCGGCGGCCAGATGCTGCGGCAGCGCAAGATATTGGTTCTCTTCCTGGCGCAGCCAACCCAGGCTGTACGACAGAATAATGCCATAGCGCCAGCTGTCGGATACGTTGGCGCCCGCAGCGTGCAGCGTCCCGCCGAGCCAGACGAGCACGGAGCCGCGCGGCATTTCGGCGGCGACCACTTCGTCCTGCGTCGGTGGCCGCTGCGCGTCCCAGGTATGACTGCCAGGTATCAACAGGGTTGCACCGTTGGCTGCGGTGAAGTCACTCATGGCCCACATCGTGGCGAGTACCAGATTGGGCCTGGGTAGAGGAAAGAAGTCGAACGGATCTTCCTCCCGATGCAGGATTTGTTTGCGCGCGCCGGGGCCGATCTCCAACGCGGCCGAGACGTGCAGGTGATGGCGCTCGCAGTTGTTACCGAAGTGCCGTTCACACAAACGCTTGACCAGATCGTTCAGCGCCATCTCCCGCACGCCCTCGGAACGGGCGAGCAGCGAGCTGATGCGCCGAGTATGACCGGGATAGAATTCCGTGCCGTCATCGTCCTTGCTGACTTTGGCACATGCCATGTGGGCTTTGAGCTGTTCGACCACGTCTGCGCTGGCCTTGGTGCTGTGCATGTCGTGCAGGACACAGCAGCCCGCATTGGCCAGCGTGGCGGCGATGTCGTCCAGCGGGTCGCCCGCCCGGTGGTGTGGAATCTTCATTGCCCGCTCCCGTCGCCCGTGTTGGGCCATACTAGCGCAGGCTATTTCGCCTTGTCAGGTGCCCGCCGGTTGAGGGACCAGTCGTAGTCATACTCGATGTCGCCTGCGTAGGATGCGAGCGTGGGACCGAGTTGGGTGTGACGTTCGGCCAGGTGGGTGAGCAGGCCGGCTTCGTCGGCTGCGAAATCGTCGCGATACCACTTGTAGATGGACGACAGGTGGACCCGCCCCGCTGTGTCGATGCGCACCCCGCGCGGATGATTGAGATACTGCGCCTCGGCGCTGGCGAGCTGAGCTTCCAACGTGGCGCCCGTGAAAGCTGTGCGCTGCAGATTGGGACAGCCGATGCTCGCACAATTCACCGCGTAGTGGATGCGGTGATCCTGGAAGATCGGGCGCAGGATGTTGTGCTCGATGTCGTTGAGGGTGAGCTCGACCTCCAGCACTTGGACCAGCTTGTCATCCCAGGGTCCGAATGGCAGCCAACCTCGGCCCATGCGTTTGATCGAGTTCTTGCCGGGGTGATCGAGCACCACTTGCACCGTCACGGCATTGTACAGGTTGATCCAGAATGCCATCTGTTCCGCGGGGTTGAGCGTCCGCGGGTCGGCGGCTTCCAACGATCGAATGTAGGTCGCCAGCACCGCCGCATCGTCGCTACCCCGCAGACCGTTATAGTCCACCCGGTGGATGCCATCATCACCGCGGTGCACATAGGCGGCGAGCACACCCTCCCAGGCGCTGTGATCTAGGGTCGCGAGGCTAGCCGGATCGGCCTGCTCCCACAGGCCCGCGGGGGTTGCTAGCACCGCATGGACCGGAAGCAACAATGTCAGGAGAAGTTTGCGCACAAGCGCCTCGCAAAAATGCAGACTCATCGCTTAGACCGCGCTATCGCGCTGAGGTTCGAAGCCGGCGCTGTGGATTGTAGGGTGCCGGCCGCTGGGCGTTTTGCGAACACCCCGCGATCCAGTCGTGAGCGTCAGCTACGCGGTACCAGGCGGTACAGGTACGCATCTGCGGGATTGGTCTCTTGTGGCCGGTCGCTGCCGTACTTGCTCTCCCAGGCGTCGGCGAATGTGGAAAACTCGGCGTCGTCTTCGACCCGCTCGGCGCGCAGTGCGTAGACGCTCTCGCCGATCTGGATGCGGACTGCGGGATTGGCTTTGATGTTATCCACCCAGGTGGCGTCGCTCGTGCCGCGGTAGACGTACAGATTGGGTCCTTGACCAATCACCCACAAGTTCACGCTGTACGGATCGTCCGGATTGGTTTCCAATTGCACCACATTGTCAGCGGCCACTGCGGTCCATTCGTCCGGCAGCGGTGCTTCGGCAGCAGTGAGTGCCCCGCCGGACAGCGGAGACGAATCGCCACACCCGGCGAGTCCAAAACTCAGCATGCTCGCGATCACAACGACAAGCGGGTATTTCATGGCTGGATCCTTCTACCGAGGTTAGAACGGCATGGTACGGGATCGCGACGACATTTGAAAAGTGGCGCCCAGCGCCGCTCTGGCAGGAATGGCGGCTGGCGCGCTGGCGGTCCTGATCTGGGCGGGGCGATTCTGCTTCGAGCGGCGCAGCGAGATGTTAGTCGGGTTTGAACTCCGGGCGGGGAATAGTCATGCCGATCAGATTGCTCAGCGTGAGCGCCACCAGCATGGTTGCGACGATAGGCACCAGGGTGCCATCGTAGAAAAATCCGGAGAGCGCACCCCAGGCTGCGCCAAAAGCGAACACTGACATGTTCATCAACGAGGTCGCGCTGCCCGCCAGCGTGGTGAATGGTCGCAGGTACATTCCCTGCACGCTGGGGTTGATCACACCGCCGCAGCCGATACCGATGGCCAGCAATGCCACGAACCAGGGCATGGTGATGTTGGTCAGTAGCGTGGCGCCAAACAGACACATGATCGACGCGTACTGGATGGCCCGACCGACGTTGTAGAGAGTGAACGGCGATGTGGTTTTGATCAGTCAGGTGGCGAGGCTGCTGCCACACATCATGGCCAGCACATTGGCCGCAAAAAAGAAGACAAAGAGGTTAGGCGAAACCCCGTAGTACTCGAGGTAGATGAATGGCGAGTTGGTCAGAAAAACGAACAGCAGCGATGACATCATGCCCTGCGCGAATATCCAGCGCAGCCCGATCAGCTTGCCATCAACGCGACTGTGCAGGACGCGCATATATTGTGGGAGTATCTGCTCCGGGCGCAACTGACCGCTGCGATGCTGTGCGGTCTCCGGCACCGTGCGCAAGGCGGCGATCATCACCAAACCGTAAACGCTCAGGAATATGAAGATGGCGTTCCATCCCAGGTACAGCAGCGCAGCACCGATCGCGGGCGCCACCAGCGGCGCGCCGAGCATGACCAACATCACCTTGGGGAACTGTTGCGCGGCTCGGTCGGGGGGATAGGCATCGCGAACCATCGCCATGCAGATGACGGTGGCAAACCCGCCGCCGATCGCTTGCAGCAGGCGCAGCGCGAGCAGCAGATCGATTGTCTCCGCCCACGCGATGGCGAGCGAGGTCAGCGCAAAAACACCCAAGCCGATCAGCCCCACCGGTTGACGTCCGATCTGATCAGAGATCGGACCGCCGATGATCTGTCCGAGCGCAAAACCGAACAGATAGACGCTCACGGTCAGATTGACCGCGACGATGTCGACGCTCAGATCGACGGCGATAGCCGGCAGGGCGGGTAGATAGGTGTCGATCGCAAACGGACCGAGGGCGATCAGAGCCGCCACTACAAAGATGAAATACCGCGGGACGATCATGCTCAATCGAGCGCGCGGGTCGGGATGTAGTGGTCGGGCTTGCGCTTTTTGGCGGCCCTGCGCGAGCGCGCTTCCGAGACGCTTTCGATTAGATCTGCCCGTGCAACTGCCTGTTTATGATTCACCGGGTAGGGATCCGGGCTGTTGCCGGGGGGCATGTCTGCGGCGTAGTAGTAGCCGACCGGGGATTTTGCGCCGCTGACATCAGCATTGAGGTTGAGGTCGCGCTCGTTGGTGGCGGTCGGTGTTTGGGCGACGCCGTCTACTATCTCCAGATCCTGCCACCAGCGCTTGATCGGATTGCGTCGGCCAAAGCCCAGACTGTCGTCCCAGCTGACAGCGGCGGGTACCAGCAGAGGTTTCAGCCATCGCGCGTTGATGCCGAGCCAACTCCCTACTCGATGCAACATTGGCCCGTCGGCATGGACAACCTTGTTCAAGGGGCAGGTCTTCATGCAGCGGCCACAGGCGGAACCCTTAGGGTTGGTCACCCGATAACGGGTGCATCGTTCAACGTCCGGTTTCCAGATCTCGTAGCCGTTGAAAAAGACTTTGTCTCCGAAGGGGATGGCGTTCACCGGACATTCCCGGGCGCACTTCCTGCAGTTTTCGCAGAAGGTCTGCAGCCCGAAGTCCACAGGTTGATCGACCACCAACGGCAAGTTTGTGGTCAGCACCACGGACTTGAAGCGTGGCCCCACAAACGGATTGAGCACCAACTCGCCGATCCGCGACAGTTCGCCCAGGCCGGCCAG
>JBCCHL010000127.1:0-13668 GCA_039028775.1 Pseudomonadota bacterium
AAATGCAACAACAGCCGCTCGTACGCGTGTACGTCGATCAATTCACGCTGACCCCTGATTTGTTGCATGTCACGCTGCCGCAGCCGGAGATTGTGAAGGAAATGCACAAGCGCTCCGAAACTGCGGTCATCAACGACGTCTGTCTGGCCGTGGCGGTGGTGGCCGATGCAATACTTGCCGCCCATTCGCAAGCGACGGACCTGCCGCTCCAACGCGACGAGCGTCGCTAACAAACCACCGCAAGACACCGCCTGCGGTGGTCTGATGAACGCCGCCCCTATTTACCTTGCCAGTTAGGCTTGCGCTTCTCGGCAAAGGCTTTGGGACCTTCGACAAAGTCTTCGCTACTCACCATCGCTTGTACCGAGTCGTACTTGGCGGTCATCGAATCTTCCAGCGAAGCAGCGTCGAGGCTGGCGTAAACCACATCCTTACTCGCCCTTATCGATAGCGGTGCGCATTCTGCGATCATGCCCGCCCACTTGTGGGTTTCTGCCATCAGGTCGTCGTGCGGGACTACGGCGTTGACGAAACCTAACTCTTTGCCTTCTTCAGGCGGCACGTGTCGCCCGGTGAGGATCATACCCAACGCACGCTTGGCACCGATCTGTCTGGGCAGGCGATTGAGGCCGCCGGCTAGAGCGGCCAGACCCACCTTGGGTTCGGGTAACGCGAACAGCGCCTTATCTGAGGCGATGATCAGATCGCAGGCCAATGCGATCTCAAAACCACCGCCCATCGCGACGCCGTTGACCGCAGCGATTACCGGCTTGCTCATATCGAAGCGTGACGTCAAACCGCCGAAGCCTTTCGGAGTGGGCACCCGTTCACCACCTTCTGCCTGGTAACGCAGGTCATTGCCGGCGCTGAAGCCACGGCCCGCGCCGGTGATGATGGCCACCCACATGTCGTCGTCAGCGGCGAAGTCGTCGAACACCTCGCCGAGTTCTGCGTTGGCGGGTGGGTGGAGGGCGTTCAGGCGATCTGGTCGGTTGAGGGTGACCGTCATGATGTGGTCGCTCTTTTCGACGATGCAATATTCTGGCATGGCTGCTCCGTGTTCTGATTTGTTAAATAGTTATAGTTCGATAGTTAGATTGCGTATCTGCGAATCGCTGAGGAGATCAGCTCAGTTGCCGGCAAGCCGGCGTCGTTGTCCCGGGTAGTGCGGTGACAATGCGCATCCCCCCATGCGCACGACCATGCGGCAGCTGTCGCACCACACGGTTTCTGCCTCGATTATAAATGGAATGTCTGATTCAAGGTCAAGAGCGCGGGTTTAGGGTCGAAACGCAGATGCGTGAGGCTGCAGTTGGAAAACTGGTAATCGTGCCAGCGTCGGATGTCGTCATCCATAGTGGCCGCCAACATGACCGCCAGCGCTATGCCATGGCTGACGGCGACCACCGTGCCGGTTTCGTGGGTCGCCCTGATGTGCGCCAGAGCGGCGGTGGTGCGTTGTGCAACTTGTTTCAGGGATTCACCCTGCGGGGCGGCGTAGTCGAGATCCGTGGTTAGGCGCTGCATGAAGTCGTGTTCTTCGACCAGCCATTTGAACGCCGCCCCCTCCCATTCCCCAACCGACATCTCCGCCAACCCGTCGAGCGTGGTGGTATCGCACCCTGCATAGCCCGTACCCAGCTGCGCGGTGCGTTGGCAGCGCTGCAGGGGACTGCTATAGACCGCGTCGAGCTTCGGCAGTGTGCGCGCGAGGTATTTGCCGAGTCGTTTGGCTTGGCGGCGTCCGCGCCATAGGAGCGGGCTGTCCGTACTGCCGTGCCACACCCGGGACACATTGGCTTTGATCAAGCCATGGCGAACGAGATAGAGGTTGAGCGTCATGCGCGGATTGTACGTTGTGTCGATGGCTCTGTCGTTACGGTGCGGGCCGGGCGTTGGGCGGGGTGGCGATTGAAGAGGTGTGTCGGTGCGCTAAGCGTGTGGCTGCACGTCTTATTTTGGGGCTTGTCGCTCCGCGCCTTTCTCTAAGCGTGTCGCTCCGCGCCTTATCTTAGGCGTGTCGCTCCGCGCCTTTTCTCAGGCGTGTCGCTCCGCGCCTTTTCTCAGGCGTGTCGCTCCGCGACTAGGGCCCCCACCAGGTCGCCTTCGACGTTCACGGCGGTGCGGAAGGTGTCCAGCGGGCGTTCGATCAGCAGTAGCAAGGCGATGGCTTCGAGTGGGATTCCGACCGCGAGCATCACAACCTGCACGCCGGCCATGGAGCCGGAGGGGATGCCTGGTGCGCCCGCCGAGGCGAGCATGGTCATCAAGAAAACCACAAAGATGCTCACAGCATCGAGTTGGACATTGAACATGTAGGCCAGGAAGACGATGGCCATGCCCTCGAACAGCGCGGTGCCGTCCATGTTGGCGGTGGCGCCGAGCGGCAATACAAATGCGGCTTTGGCACGCTCCACGCCGAGCTTCTCTTCAGCGCAGGACATGGACAAGGGCAAGGTGGCGGCGCTCGAAGACGTCGCAAAGGCGGTGATGAGTGGCTGGCTGATCGTGCGCAATAATACGGTGGGTGGCGTGCCGGTCAGGAGCCAGGCAAGGGCCGGCAGGACCAGCAGGCCGTGGATGGCCGTCGTTGCGAATACGAGCGCGGCAAATTCGCCCAGCGCCATCAGGGTGGTCACATCGATCTTGCCGGTCAACTGGTACGTGATCGCGAACATGCCAATGGGAAGCGTAGTCAATATCCAGCGCGCGATGGTCATGATCAGGTCGGTGATCTCCTGCAGACGCTCCGGCAGGGTGGACTCTTGTGGCAACACTACTGTGGCCGCGATCCCCAGCAAGACCGCCCAGGTAAAGATGCCGAGGATGTTCATCTCGACAAATGCGGTGACCGGGTTGGCGAGGATCATCTTCACCAGTCCGGTGAGCACACCCAGCAGCGAGCCGTCCTCGGCTTGCAGCAGTGTAACATCGGCATTGGGCACGTGGGCGAGGGGCGGGTGATCGGTCCAGGGATGGATGAAGAACACGACCGTCAATCCCAGGGCGATGGCGATCGCTGACGTCAACAGATAGTAGCTGACGGTGACGCCACCCAGCCGGCCGATACTGCTGCTCGCACGCAATTGCATGACGCCGCTGAGCAGGGAAAAGAAGATCAACGGGACGATGATCATCTTCAGGGCGGCGAGAAATGCGGTTTGCAGAAGCGCGGTAAGTGCAGCCAGGCCCAGAACTTCCGGCGGCAGGTACTGGGCGCATAGAAAGCCCAACAGTGCGGCGGCGAAGATGCTCGGTGCGAACCAACGGGATTGCATTGTTGTTGTTGTTCTTAATCCTCTCCAAAGGACCTAGTGTATACGAGCCTCGCGCGGCGAACACGCATCTTGGGTGTGGCGCCCTGCGGGCCTTCGCGCATGACGGCTCGCGGCGGCTCGCCGACCATACCTGTTGTACAATACCCATGAGTTGTTTTTCCCAGCCTGAGCAAGGTTGCGCATCAGAATCGTAAGCACGTCAGCGGAACGTTGGCGGTGTGGGAGCGGACAGAGCGAGGTTTGAGTCATCGCTAAGCACAACAGTTTGGACAGGAAAGTTCGCGGTATGGGTTTAGTGTCCATGCTGCTGTTAGCAGCCGGTCTCGGCGGATGCAGGCCGGTCGAGCGCTTCGACGAGTTCACGGGTGATACGATGGGTACCTATTTCAGAGTGCGCTACGTCCCCGCCCAGTGTCAGCCCGAAGTTGCTGCGGTGTCTGCGCGGCTAGCGCAGATCAATGCTCTGATGTCGACCTACGATCCAGATTCCCAATTGTCGCGGTTTAACGCTGCGACCAGCATCGACCCAGTGATCATCGATCCGGAGTTGGTATCGGTACTCGAGGCGGGTTTGGCCTTGTGGCGCGACAGTCAGGGTGCGTTCGACGTCACCAGCGGCCCGCTGGTCAATCTGTGGGGGTTTGGTGCTGGGCAGGCCGTACAGGTGCCGACCGTCGCCGAGCAGGCACAAGCCCGAGCGCTGGTGGGTAGCGACCAATTGACGCTACGGGGCGGGCAGCTGAGTAAAGCGCAGGCGCAGGTCTACGTCGATCTCAGCGCCATCGCCAAGGGGTATGCCGTGGATGTGGTGGCCGATATGTTGCGCACCCAGGGCTGTGAGCGACTCATGGTCGACATCGGTGGCGAGATGCGCCTGCACGGCGACAGCCCACGAGGCGGGGCGTGGCGCATCGGCATCGAGAGTCCCCAACCTGGGGCGATCGGGCAGCTGCACCAGGTGTTGGCACTGCGCGATCTCGCGCTCGCCACCTCCGGGGACTATCGCAATTTCCGTATGATCGATGGTCGTCGGGTAGATCACCTTATGGACCCGCGCGCGGGCGGGCCCGCGACCAGCCGCATTGCCTCCGCCACGGTTCTGCACACCCAGGCCTTGTGGGCGGACGGCTATGCGACCACCGTCATGGTGTTAGGCGAAGAGGCCGCGATGGCGTTTGCCGAGCGCCATGAATTTGCGCTGTATCTGATAATTCACGATGGCTCGGACGCGGGATTCAGGACGCGCTATAATGCCCACATGGCGCGATATCTGGCACAGACCGAAGGTTAGCTGATGACCACTCTCATATTGGCATTTATTGTCATGCTCTTGCTGATCACCGCGATGGCGATCGGAGTGATCGCTGGGCGCGAGCCGATCAGCGGTAGCTGTGGCGGCATGAAAGCGCTGGGGATGGATATGGATTGTGAGGTCTGTGGCGGCGATCCCGAGAAGTGCGAGAGCAATGTGCACCCGATCGGGCGCAAAATTGAGTCCATCCGCACAAAACGGGTCGGTAAGTAGCGTTTCATTCCAATCGCACACAACCGCTTGACTATGCTTTACCGGAGTCAGTCAAAATGGTTGTGTTATGGCCGAGCTAGCAAAGGATGTCAGCGGCCTGTCGCTGTCGGTGCAGCAAGCCCTGGACAACGGTGACGTAGATGTCCCACTGTTGCCCAGCGTTGCGGCTGAAGTCCTCTCCTCCTCCCTCGATGATCGCAGCAACGCGACCCGCTTTGCCGAACTGATCCAGCAGGATCAGAGTATGACCAGTCATCTTATGCGGGTGGTGAACTCGCCGGTGTTTCGCGGGGCCAGCGAGATTGTTGCCCTGCAGCAGGCGATCGCACGCCTTGGCATGGAGCGCATCCGCGAGATTGCCCTCACCGTGTCCTTGAAGGCCAGCGTGCTGCAACCGGGTCCTTACGATGATCTCATGTCCCGTTCCTGGTATGTGGCCCTGCGGTCCGCGCTGTGGGCGCGGGAGATCTCCCGCCTGACCCGCAAGAACGTGGAGGTGGCCTACCTCTGCGGGCTGCTGCACAACATCGGTGAGCCCCTGGTGCTCAACTGTCTCGGCAAGATGACCGAGTCGGCCAGCCCGGATGAAGTGGCCCAGGTGCTGCGCAATTGTTCGCGTCAGGCCGGCCTGTTGTTGGTCCAGGAATGGGCGCTGCCTTCCGCTGTCGACCTGGCCATCCGCTTCCGTGGGGAGTTCGAAAGCGCGGCCAACGCCAAAGATCTGGTCGCGATCGTCGACCTGGCGCGCTTCATCTCCTGCCTGAAGGAATTGCCGATCTGCGAGCAGGTGGTCGATCAGGCCGAGACCCAACATCTGAATCTATACCCCGACGAAGTTGACGCGCTCCTCGAGCAGGGCGAAAACATCGCAACGACCCTGGAGACACTGACATGAGCGAGGTGTATGACACCATTGTGATCGGCTCTGGACCCGCCGGCCAGAAAGCGGCGGTGCAACTCGCCAAAGGCGGACAGCGCGTCGCCATGGTGGAGCGCGCGCGACAGATCGGTGGCGAGTGTGTGCATCGTGGCACGATCCCTAGCAAAGCGCTGCGGGAAAAGGCGGTCGAGCGAAATCGTATCAACGAACGTTTGCGGGAGATGAACCGGGAAACCGTCAACCGCAGCATCAGCGTCGCGGAGTTGATCGGCGAGATGTCGGACGTGGTGGACGCGCACGACAAATACATGACCGAGCAGTTGCTGCGCAACCGCATCGAGATATGTCACGGCCGTGGCAGTTTTGTCGATGCTCACCAGCTTGAGTTGTTGTCCAACACGGGCCGCAAGAAAGTGATTCGGGCCAATAACTTCATCATCGCCACCGGGTCGCGGCCGCGCAAGCCGGACAACGTTGCGGTGGATCACGAACACGTTTACGACAGCGATTCAATCCTCACCCTTGCCTATCTACCCCAGAGCATGGTGGTGCTGGGCGGCGGTGTGATCGCCTGTGAGTATGCATCGATCTTTGCGATGCTTGGGGTAAAGGTCACTCTGATCGATCGTTATCCCCAACCCTTAGGGTTCCTGGATCACGATCTTACGTCTTGCTTCGTGAGCGCGTTCGAGCGGCGTGGGGGCATATTCCTCGGCGAGGTGGATGTCGCGGACTGCGCGTTTGATGGCGTCAGCCAGGTCGAGACCCGATTCGCTGACGGTACGGTTTTGAAGGCTGATAAAGTCCTCTGTGCCCAGGGACGGATCGCCGATCTCGATGCGTTAGGTATCACCAATGCGGGCTTGAGTCTCAACGAGCGCCAACTGCTCAGCGTGGATACAGAAGGCCAGACCGCGGTCCCGCACATCTACGCGGCCGGTGATGTCATCGGGCCACCGTCGCTGGCGTCAGCGTCCATGGAACAAGGTCGTCGCGCGGCTTGCGGCATCCTTGGCATCGATGTCGGTGTGCTCGGACAGTACATGCCCACCGGTATCTATTCGATTCCCGAACTGGCCAGTGTCGGCTTAACCGAAAAACAAGCCAAAGACCAGGATCCCGACAGCGTGGTGGGGTTCGCAGACTTCTCCGAAATTGCCCGCGGTCACATCGCTGGCGCCAAAGATGGCATGCTCAAACTGGTGGTCGGGGGCGACGGCAAGTTGCTCGGCGCCCACGTTGTGGGGGTGAACTCGACCGATCTGGTCCACATCGGGCAGATGGCGTTGCTGCAAGGTGCTAGCGTTGAGCTGTTCATCGACAACGTGTTCAACTTCCCGACCTACGCCGAAAGCTATCGCGTGGCTGCCATCAGCGCCGCGGCACAGTTGCCGGAGCGAGTCCAGGGACGTCGCAGCTACGTGGCGTGATCGGTTCAGTGCTCTTGATGTGACCGGGGCGGTCGGCCTGGTTCGCGCCTTTAGGAAGACACCGGAGGAGATCAGTGTATCCGTTGGCGCTGCAAGCGCAGCAACAGGGTCTGTAGCTGGCGCGTGACCGCAGCGTCTTCTTTGTCCAGCGCGGCGACCACCGCAAAGCGCTCGCCGTCGGGGCGTACGCACTGAACCCGCGCGCGCACCACCATCGGCACATCTGCACTGGGAACCAAGCACAGCGCCAATGGGGTCGCCAGCGCCGGAGGTTGCGTGCATTCAAATTTGAACGCGGATACCGACAGCTCCACAGAGGTGACTTCCGGGGTTGGCGCGCTAGCGCTCTGGGCACACAGCAGCCGCTGGTTATCGATCAACTGCAGCACGCACAGTTTGATGTCGCTGTCGGGAATCTGCTGTGCGATCGCCGTCAACTGTTGCAGCCCCGCCGCTATGCTCCGTAGTTGATAGTGCGGTTGCATGTCAAAAGCGTCCCACAGGGCGGCTTCGCTCGCCTGCGCGCTGATCGGCTGCCAGGCGAAGGGCAGACGGGCGTGCTCGCGCAGGTAAGTTCTACGTTCGGGGTGCATCTTTGCAGTGTAGCGCGTCTGGGAAAATCTGCGGCGTGTCGCGCATGAGGTCTGCATGTAGAATGGTCGCCCGCCAACCGCCTTGCGACACCCCGAAGATGTATGTCGACCGTTTTATCGCCACCGCGCAACCATCCTGCGCGCCACCTGAGCCGGGGTTGTGTCGCGCATGACTGTGTCTGCGACCTTCGCGTTTCGTTACTTATTTACCCGCCGCTCCACCTTGGGTTCGGTGAGTCGCCTCGCCGTGCTCGGTCTGGTCCTGTCGGTTGCGGTCCTGGTGATCGTGATCTCCGTGGTCAATGGGTTCGAGCGGGAGCTGCGCGAGCGCGTCATGGGGGTGCTGCCCCACTTTCAAGTGCGTGGCACGCAACTGCTCGATCGATCCGACATCGAGGATCTGCGTGCCGCGCCGCAGCAAGGTAAGTTTGTGGCGCTGGCCCCGGTTGTGGAGGGTGTCCTGATGGTGGCGACCGGAGTGCGGGTCACCAACGCCTTTGTGACCGGAGTCGATCCGGACGACTACGCGCGTGTCTCGAAGCTGCCCGACTACATGATCGAGGGGAACTGGTCGCGGCTCGCGCCCGCCGACAAGCAGCGAAGTTTTGTGGTCGTGCTCGGCGCCGGATTGGCGGCGGAGTTAGGCGCTGGCGTAGGCGACAGCGTGCGCTTGATCGATCCGGCCGGGAAGATCACGCCGGCCGGGATTGTGCCGCGTCAGAAACGCTTTGAGGTGGTGGGGATTTTTCGCAGCGCCTCGCTCGTGGATGCGCGCAACGCCTACGTGCCGCTCGCGGCGGCGCAGAAGTTCTTTCGTACTGGTGACGGCTATCACGGCGCACACGGAAGACTGACCGACCTCTTCGAGGTCTACCCCCTGCAGCAGTATGTGTTCAGCCGCCAGGCCGGGCAAAGGATACGTCTGAGCACCTGGATGAACGTGCATGGTCCGCTCTATCAGGCAATCGCCGTGCAAAAGCTCACCATGTTTATCCTTTTGTCCTTCCTGATCGGGGTGGCGGCGTTCAATCTGGTGTCCGGACTGACCATGATCGTCGAGCAGCGCAAGGCAGATGTGGCCATCCTGCGCACGCTGGGGGCGCAGAATGGGATGTTGATCAGCTTGTTTTTGATGCTCGGCGTCAGCGTCGCTTTCGGCGGCATATTGCTCGGGCTGATCTGCGGCACGCTGCTGGCCTATACCCTGCCGATGTTGTTCGTACAGCTGAGCGGCTGGTTGGACGCACCGTTGATGACCGAGTATTTCATTTCCTATCTTCCCGTGGATGTGCGTCTGATGGACTTGTTGACGATCGCGCTGGCAGCCACGCTGATATCCCTGTTTTCCACGGTGTATCCCGCGTGGCGATCCAGCCGGATCTTGCCAAGCCGGGTGCTGGCCCATGAGTGATCCTGCTATGCAAATTCCAATCGCCCTGAGATGTACCGCAGTGAGTAAGCGCTATGGCGAAGGCGCGCGCGAGCTGCGCGTCCTCGATGACGTGAACTTCTATGTCAACAGCGGCGAGTGGGTGGCAATTGTCGGGCGCTCTGGCTCCGGCAAGTCGACCCTGATGCACATTCTCGCGGGGCTCGACAGCCCTGACCGTGGCGAGGTGTATGTGGCCGGCGAATGTATGAGCGTTGCAGATCAGAATCGCCGCGCCGCGCTGCGCGGCGAGCATCTGGGTTTCGTCTACCAGAATCATCACCTGTTGCCGGAATTCAGCGCACTGGAGAACGTCGCGATGCCGTTGCGGATAAGCGGCCGCGAGGTTGCGACGGCGGAAGATCAGGCAAGCCAACTGCTGAGTCAGGTTGGCCTGGGGGAACGCCTGCAACATCTGCCGGCGCAACTCTCCGGCGGCGAACGGCAGCGGGTGGCGGTCGCCCGCGCGCTGGCAGGACGTCCTGCGGTGGTGCTCGCGGACGAACCGACCGGCAACCTGGACGCCGAAAGCGCTGCGACCGTCAACGAGCTGTTGTTGAATCTCGCGCGCGAGCATGATGCAGCCATCGTGGTGGTGACCCATGACGAGACCAGCTTGCACCTCTTCGATCGGGTCTACCAGATACGCTCAGGCGTGCTGAACGAGCGCGGCGTGTGAATCGCTTACGGCTGGTACTCGACCTCGCCTGGCGCATGCTCGGTCTGCATGGCCGTAGCACCAGTCGCTTCGCGAAGTTCGTCACGTGGGTGAGTTTTATCGGCCTCGGACTTGGCGTCATGGTGCTGACACTGGTGGTCACGGTGATGAATGGCTTCGACGCTGAGCTGAAGAACCGTTTGTTGCGTTCGATCCCGCATATCAAGCTTCGCGATGGCGATCGCCTGCCAACGTTGCGAGCGGAGGCTGCACAGGTTGCCGGCGTCCTCGCTGCGAGTGACTACTTCGAGGGCGTAGGTGCCCTGGCCACGGGTAATAGCCAACCCCGTCCGCTGACGGTGATGGGGGTTGCGCCGGAGGGCGTGCCGGGTCTGCGGTTTGTTGGCGACGCCATGCAGCGCGGCGAATTTTCTGACCTCTTCGAGGCGGCGGATCATCTGTTCCTGGGCGAGCCAATCGCGGCCTACTTGGGCTTGCAGGTGGGAGATCCGGTTATGATTCTGATGATTGCGACGGACGATGGTGTTCCGCGGCCGCAGATGGTTCGTTTTGTGCTCGCCGGCACCTTCGAGATCGGCGCTGAGGTTGACTACAGCATTGCGTTTGCAAACTTGTCGAGGTACGACAACGAAGCCTGGCGTAGGCTGGGGAAGGTGGGTGTCCAGGTCCAGTTACGTGATGCGCTGGCCACCGAGGCGGCGCTCGAGGCGCTTACCGGTCGGATCGCGGTAGGGGAGGTGGTCACCTGGCAGGAAGAATATGGCGAGCTGTTCCGTGCGGTGGCGCTCGAGAAATCGATGATGTTTGTCATTCTGCTGCTGGTGGTCGCCATCGCGTCTTTCAACATCATCGCCGGCCAGAGCATGATTGTGGAGGACAAACGCAGCAACATTGCAATCTTGCGCAGCATGGGAATCAGGGCGCGTGCCATCCGCGATGTCTTCCTGTTGCAAGGCCTTGTTATCAGCGTGTCCGGTACGCTACTCGGGATGATTCTTGGCTTGCTGGCCGCGTTCAACATCAACACCATCCTGGATGCGGTTGCCGCTCTGACCGGCATGCATCTGCTGGACGGTTCGTTTTTTGTCGAAGTCCCCGTGCAGGTGAAACCGCTCGATCTCGTGATTATCGCGGCCATGACCTGCACGCTGTGTCTGCTGAGTTCCAACCTGCCGGCGCGTCGCGCGATGCAGGTGGATCCGATCGCCGCGCTGCACTAGGCGCGGATGGGAGGTCTGGTCGAGTGCGCTCAGGACAGATCGCGGTTCGGTGGATCCGACTCTGCTTCACCCTGGGCTGCCGCTCTGCGCGCCCGCTTCAACGCCCGCACGCGGCGGCGTTTCTCGCGCCGCGCTTTGAGGCGGCGGATGATATGCAGACGCCACAATACCCTGGTGATCACAAAGCCGCTGATGCCGACTACCCAGCCGCAGACCAGGCTGCCGAAGATCAGGGGATAGCCGATGGTGGCCAGATTGTCCAACAACCATTCGAAGCTGAACTCAAAAGCGTCCACCGTGGTCTGCATGTCCAACAACCAGGCGCCCAGGCGATAGCTGAAGTAGAACATTGGTGGGATGGTCAGCGGATTGGTGATCCACACCATCGCCACCGCGATCGGCAAGTTGGTGCGCATGCCGATGGCGATGAGCGCCGCGATAACCATCTGCATCGGTACTGGGAGAAACGCAACAAACAGACCGATGAACACCGAACCGGATACCGAACGGCGGTTGAAATGCCACAGATCGTTGTCTTTGAGCAGATGGGCTACCGGCCGCAGCGCTTTACTCTCACGAATTTCAGAGCGGGTTGGCAGGTAACGAAGGAGACGATTCTTTGGCATAACGTGTGATTTGGGATACTCAATGTGCCGGTCAATGGCGTTCGTCTTACCTTACTGCTGCTGATGGGGCTGGTGGTGTGGGCCCGGGTGATCGGTTACGAACAGCACCTGCGGGCACAGGCGTGTGTGAATGGCGAACACCGGTTGGACCTCATCGTCCACGGTCTCACGCGCATGTTACCAAATCGTTACAGTTTAGACGTTGCGGTAGACGATACCACTTCGACATGCGCCGCGCTGCGTGGGGCGCGGCTGCGATTGAGTTGGCGCGGACCACAAGCGCTACCCGTTGTAAGTCCCGGGGATCGATTGCGTGTCCTAGCACGGCTTTCCCGTCCACAGCAGGCGGGCAACCCTGCCGGTTTCGATTATGCGCGTTGGTTGCAGGGCAAAGGTATGCTGGCTAGCGGCTACATTGCCGATATGGTCACCCACACACCTGATGTCACCGCCGGGAAGGTGAGGGCGCTGCCGCCGGACGTTCAGAACCAGGGGCTGTTGCGTGCGCTCTTGTTCGGCGATACCGCCGGTGTCACACGCACTACCTGGACACTCCTGCGCGAAACCGGGACCGTACACCTGTTTGTGGTCTCGGGCTTGCACGCCAGTGTGCTCGGCGGCCTGGTGTTCGGCTGTGCGTACCTGATCCTGCGGCTATTGGGAATCGCTCGCCGTCCCGGTTGGTCCGCCCGCACGGTCGCCGGTTGGGTCAGTGTGTGCGCGTTGGTGGGTTACGCTGGTTTTCTCGACTGGCAGGCGCCGATCATGCGCGCAACGCTCAGCGTGTGCGGATTCTGGGTGTTACTGCTGCTCGGACGGCGCATGCTCTGGTGGCTGAAGCTGTTGTTCATAGCGATGCTCATGCTGCTCCTGTTTCCTCAGATGTTCTGGCAGAGTGGCTTCTGGCTGTCGTTCGCTGCCGTGACCGGCCTTGCGTGGTGGCTATGCCCGCGCCAGATCGGCTACTCGGCTGTGCTGACCCTGGTCGGTTGTCAATGCGTCCTGGCGGTGTGGAGTGTCCCCGGCGTATTGTGGCAGATTGGTGCGGCGCCACTGACGGGGTTGTCAGCCAACCTCATTACTGTACCTGCGATATCCCTGATCACACTACCGAGCGCGGTGGCCGCCTATGTCTGCTCAGCATTCGATTTGACCCGCCCGATCGGTACGGCGTTGTTCGTCGTGGCGGACTTTTCCCTGACCGTGGCTCTGCACGGCTTGCGGGAGCTGCAGGCCGACAGCATCAGCGTGCATCTGGCATACCCATTCGCCTTAGGTCTGGCTGCCGCAAGTGCTTTTCTGGCCTTGCTGCCGATGTCGTGCTGGGTGCGTGGATGGGCTTGTCTGATGTGCTTTCTGCCTAGCATAGCGGTGTTCGGCAACATGCCGTGGGGGGAGTTTCGCATCCTCTCTCTTAACGTGGGTCAGGGCAGCGCTGGTATTGTCGATACGCTGAACCATCGCCTGATCGTCGACACCGGTGCCCGTTACCCGCCGGATTTCGACTATGTGGAGGGGACTCTGCTGCCATCTCTGCGGGTCACAGGTGCGCCAACCGTGGCTGCGTATCTCGTGTCGCACTGGGATAACGATCATGCTGGAGGCCTGGTATCGCTGGTCGAGCGATGGGGTTCTGCGCCGCTCATCGAGCCGCACTCGAGTTGTCCGCACGGCAAGCGCTGGCGCTGGGACGGCGTCACCTTCACCCTGCTCCGGTCGAGCTTGTTCACCAACTCCAATGATGCGTCGTGTACCTTGTTGGTCAGCAATCGCCGGCGTCAAGCATATCTCGCCGGCGACATCACTTGGCGGGTGGAACGGCGTCTGGTGACGCAACTGCCACGGGGGCTGGACTTTCTGCTGGTGCCACACCACGGCAGCCGTACGTCGTCGTCCCGTACCTTCGTGCGCTGGACGCGGCCGCGAATTGCGGTCGTTTCCGCCGGCGCGCGCAACAGCTTCGGTCATCCGCATGCGCAAGTCGTCGAACGTTACCACGAGTTTGGTT
>JBCCHL010000128.1:0-13656 GCA_039028775.1 Pseudomonadota bacterium
GTCGTGCGTCCGTACGTCCTCGTCGAAGACATTCACGCTGCCGTATCCGCCGCCGCCGATCTGGGTGCGGAAATAGCCATGTCCCCGACCGAAATCCCCGGCAGAGGGCGCTTTGCGATTGCGATCCACGGCGGCATCGAGTCAGGCATGTGGCAGCTCTGATCAGAGCGCTCAGACCGGGCAGCGCAACATGTTAGAGAGCCTGTTGCTCGGTGGGCTCGGTGGCCTGGTCGCCATCGCGGGTCTGCTGTGCTACCGCTACATCTTGCTCCGGCTGGATACCTATCTGAAGCATCACGAGCCTGAGCTTTGGACCACCTGGGGCACGGGTAACTCGGGACTTAGCCGCGCCGCTCAATTCCAGCGCCTCCGCCGACTTGCTATACAGCACGAGACAAATAGTCCAGCCCTCGGGGCCATGCTGGAATCCACCTCGCGCTGGTACTTCACGATCCTGACGGCTACTGCTTTGTTAGGGACGTTCATCCTTCTGCTTATCGTCTTTACGAGATGACGCTTCGAGATCTTTGCACCACCACCCAATTCACAGGCGTGGCCAGATTTATACCCTCACCCAAAGTAAACACCTCAGCATACACGCAGGCGTTGAAAACCATGTCACGCTGCCAGCCGACAGATGAGTAAGACTGCACGGAAGAGACCACACGTGAATCGAGGCCATGGAACAACTGCTACCAGGCTTTGAAGCGCTCGGATTGTTGCTGTTTGGTGTTGCCCGAGGCACCTGAAGCTGCAGGCGAGCAACTAGATTCCAACGCAGCCCGACCAGGGCCGCAACAACACCTGACATCCAATAGCGCAGAAGCGTTGACCACCCCCTTTGTGCTGTTCGTAAGGTGTGTCTGTTGTATCTGATCGTCAATGCGCTGATCACCGGCTCTATATAGGTCAGAGGGCCGTGCCTAGGCGTGATCAGCCCAACCCGCGGATGCACAGGGTTGCCATCGTCCCACCCCGCCTATAAGCGGCAGCGCACCACTCATCAGTATTCGCGCAGCTTTAACGCACCCCTCAACGAGCGAATCGGGTAATCTCTTAAACCCGCTAACCCATTTGTGTCAGCGCAATCCCCAAGGTGCGCAGGCTGCGCCAAACAACCGCAGGGTTAGGCGGGTAAACAAACCAGCATACGCCGAGAGAACCAAAATTCACCAAGCAGACATGACGGCACAGATATTTGAGCATCCCAGCCCAGCGGAGCACCGCGACCTCGAAGCGATGCGCAGCTGGGTCGCGTCGATCACGCGTCCCGAACAGACGGTCAGCGTGGCAGGCAAGTTGAATCTGATGACCACTCTGATCGACGCTGGCGAGGTCGGTGCGCGCGACCCATGGAAGCTGGCGGCGTTGGGTCTTTTATTCGGTGATGCCTTGCAGCAGGCGTTTGAAGGTCGCTTGCGCTGGGTGATGGCACAGGATGAGAGGGGCATCAGCCCGGCCTTGCGCTGGCGACGCACCGATTTTCTGATCTATCCGATTTCCGCCATACGCGATCGAATCACGGCCGAAGAGCCGCTGGATGTACACACTCTGTTCGCTGAGTTTTCCCGTCTGTTTCCTTTCCGGGCGCGCTGACGTGGTACCCGATACCCTCTATCACTACTATGAAAAGTCTCGCGGTCCTCTGCGCTCGATCAGTGAGCTTTCGCAACAAGAGTTCACCGCCCTCATGCACGAGATAGGCGCGCAGGGGACGCCCGAAAATCGCTTCGACGAGGCTTGGAAACGCGACTTTTACCTGCACTTTCGCCCCTACCTCGAACGCACGATCAAGGCACGCTTCGAAGCCAAAGGAGGGCGCCCACGGATCGACGCACCGCGCTATTTCACCCTCGGGCCGAGTACCTGGTTTTTGGATTGGTACAAAGAACCCGAAGCGCTGGCGATCCCGCTCGCGGCCATCCCCGAAGATCTCGTGAGCTTCACCTTCCCGGATAGCATGATGTCCTACCTCATCTTCGAAGATCGCTTCGAGCCATTTGCAAAGTTCAAAATGCCCTATCACGGCGAGGTATTCCTTCGACACGAACTGGCCGGACTCATCGACTCCTACGGGCTGCCCGACGAATCCGATCCACGCAATATCGAACACGGCAATCGCATCATCGAGGCGCAGGTCTGGGACCTGGAACTGCTGAAGACGTTGGTGTAAACCTGAGCGGTGTAAGACGCAAGAACGAAGCTTATATGCATCACCATCGCGCGCGCGCCCTCAAGTGGTCGCTATGGACCAAAATCGGCATCACCTGCGTTTTGTGGAGTGGTCCGCTGCTCCTGCTCCCCCGATCGGTCTATGACTACCTGGGCTTCCCGGCCCTTGAACCCCTGGTCTATTTCGACCTGTTGGGCATGTCGTTTGCCGCCCTGGTGCTGGCGTACACGTTTGGTTTGCGCATCCTCCTGCGTGGTGTCTATCCGGATCAGACCGTGTGGGTGGGAATCCTCAGCAACGGGGGGCGGGGCTCATTCTGGCGCTACATGGTATGGCTGGGGCTTGGTCAATCTGGGGACCTTATGCCCAAGCGATCATGTGGTTCTCGCTAGCGGCATGTTGGTGCATAACCGCAGCGCTGATTATCCTCGGGCCCTGTTGGCCTGAAGCGGAGGCCGCGGAACATGGCTAAGCACGGCAATACATTGCGCACCCTGATGGGTTTCCTGCGCTCCGTGCTGGCGCGTTGGATACCGGCACTCTCCAAGGCAACCAGCCTATCCGATATCTATAACTATTTGCCTATCGAAGGGGTGTACAGCACCTCGGGTCAACCGAGCGAAAGCCAGTTGCGTCTGATCAAGACGGCTGGCTTCCGCCGGGTCATCAATCTGGCGCCAACCAGTCGGTTGGAGAATTCCGTGGTCGAAGAGGCGCGCATTCTCGAGGACTTGGGTATCGCCTACACCCATATCCCGGTCGACTTTGCGGCACCGCAGGAGGCGGATTTCAATGCCTTTGTCGCGGCGCTCGAAGAAGACGGGCCGGTGTGGGTGCATTGCGCAGCCAATATGCGCGTGTCCGCTTTTACCTATCGGTACCGGACACGCATTTGTGGCGAGGATGAAGGCGCTGCAATGGCAGACCTGCAGAAAATATGGAATCCTGTCGGGGTCTGGGCGGATTTTATCCTCCGCGATTAACGCATCCTGGCAGCGCCAACCGGCGTCGCGCCGTATCAGGAACGACCGATATGACACAAGACGATCTGACGGGCAGCTGCCTGTGCGGGGCGGTGACGTTCTCCATTGCCGACAGCTTTGAGTTGTTCCACCTCTGCCACTGCCTGCAATGTCGTAAGACCACAGGCACCGCCCACGCATCGAACCTGTTCACCACACCCGACAACATCCGATGGCATACCGGGGAGGATGTATTGGCGCGTTACGATGTTGAGGGGCGGACCATTTCCAACGTGTTCTGCAACCGCTGTGGTTCGCGCATGCCGTACCTGTCTCTGAGCGGCAAAGCCCTGGTAGTTCCAGCCGGCTCCCTTGACCAGACGCCTTCGCTCGAACCGATCGCGAATATCTTCTGGCCCGAGCGAGCTGCCTGGTACGAGGCCGCCATGGCAGCGCCGACTTTTGTCGAATTTGCTGATTGACTACCCGAGTTGAGGACCGGTGCGAGCCCGGCATTGATAAAAATTTTCGGAGGGGGTGTGCGGATACATGTTACAGGCAATGCCGGTGCGGGGAAGACGACGCTGGCCAGGACCATCGCCAACCACCTCGACCTGCCCCTGCACCATCTTGATACGTTTGTATGGGAATCCGGCTGGCGCAAACCCGACCCGCAGACCCGTTCCCGCGCAATCGAAACGCTGACGCAGGGTCCCCGCTGGATCATCGATGGCGTCTCCCCGCAGGTTCGCGAGCGCGCCGACCTGGTCATCGTCCTGGACACCCCCACCCGCATCTGCCTGTATCGCGTGGTGAAGCGTGCTTTAATGCTCGGCTGGCGCACCCGACCCGAGTTGCCCGCCGACTGCCCCGAGATAAAAATCCTGACACGCGCGGTCAAAATTGTACTGCGCTTCGCGGCACAACAGCGGCAAGCCTTGCTGCGAGAGGCGCGCACCCGTGAAAAATACGAGGTCTACCGTGACGCAAGCGCGCTCGATCTCAAACGCTTGTCCCAACGATAGGAGAAGAGTTCGACATGCTGTGCACCGGCCCGCACGTCGGGCTAGAATGGCCGGGAAAGTACCGGGCACTGTCCAAACCCGGGTGACGAGCGGACCGGATTAGAACCAGCGAACGGATGCCGTGTATGCACGAGCCACTCAACCTGCTCACCTTCCATGGTGCACAGCCCGACGACCCTCGCGTGTTGGAGTGGTTTGCCGATCACAAAAATGAAATTGGCGATCTGGCCGCACGCTGGTTCGGCGTGATCCGCGGCTGCGGTGACGATGTGTTGGAACTGTTGCACGACGGCTATCCGATCGCCTGTCTCGGAGCGTATCCGTTTGCCCACGTGGCGGCTTACAAAGCCCACGCCAACATCGCCTTCTATCTCGGCGCCTACCTGCCAGACCCCAACGGGCTGCTCGAGGGTTCCGGCAAGCGCATGCGGCACGTCAAGGTCAAACCCGGTATCCCAGCGGACACCGAAGCGATCACCACCCTGATTCACGCCGCCTATGCCGACATGCATGCGCGGATAAACTGACACGTTTGTTATGAGCTCGAATCCGTCACATGGTCCGCGTACTCCCTCCGTGTACATCTCGAGCATCGGTTTTCGACCCGCCGCCTTCAACCCGGCGCTGATCGCACAGGACCACGCATGAACCTGGCTGACCTCGGCGCGCGGCCGGCCCCGCAACCCTGGAGCGGGACACACAAAATTCCCTGGCAGGATCCGGCCGTGTCCCGCCGCATGTTAGCCCAGCACCTCGACCCAAGCCACGACCGTGCGAGTCGACCGCCGGACGTCATCCAGCGGCAGATCGATTTCATCACCCGCGATGTGTTAGCCGAACCCGGCCGGGTGCTGGATCTGGGCTGTGGACCGGGGTTGTACTGTGGGGAGCTTAAGCGACGCGGCTACCGTTGCGCAGGGGTCGATATTTCCCCCGCCGCGATCGAGTACGCCAGGACCCACGATCCCGACAGCGAATATCGCCTGGCAGACTTCATGCTGGACCCGCTCGGGCAAGGTTATGAACTGGCGATGCTGCTGTACGGCGAATTTCATACGTTTCCCCCGTCTGCCGCGCAAGCGCTGCTGGCCCGCATGAAGGATGCAGTCTTTCCCGGTGGTGCGGTCATCCTCGAGGTCCAGTCGTCACAGCGTATTCTGTCCTATGGCAATCAGCCCAGCTCCTGGCGTGCGGCGTCGACCAGCGTGTTTGGTGACGAGCCCCATCTGTGGCTGAGCGAGTACTTCTGGTACGAACAGGATCAGGTCGCCATCGCGAGACACTTTGTGGTCGAGGAGTCCCATACCATCAACGAGTACATCGACACCCAGCAGGGATACGCCGAGCACGAGTTGGTCGAGATGTTCCAAGCACTGGGTTTCAGACGCATCGCCCGCCAGCCGTCCCTCAGCGGTGAACCCGGCTATTTTTTCCTGATCGGTTTCTGTTGATCGAAGTGACAAGGCTGAACACTCTGACAAAGAGCAGCCTATGCGGACACCATGATCACCATCACTCCCTTCGCAGCAACCGACTTGCACATCGCCGCCGCGATCTGGTGGCAGACCGGGAAGCTTGCCTATCCCTATCTGCCGCGCTTTCAGGCGTTGGATCGCGCCACGGCCTTGCAGGTCTTCACCGAGCATATCGCAAACCACAATGACATATGGTTGGCGCGTCTGGACGGTGAAGCGGTGGGTTTCATCGCCACGCAAGAGACCTATATCGATCGGCTATACGTGCTGCCTCGTATGCAGGGCAAGGGGATCGGCGACGCTTTGATCGAGTTCGCGAAGCGACGCCAGCCGAGCGGGCTCAGGCTGCACACCCATCAACAAAATACCTCCGCGCGACACTTCTACGAACGCCGCGGTTTCAAGCCGGTCAAGTTCGGCATTTCCCCCGCTCCGGAAAACGTGCCGGACGTTGAGTATCATTGGCAGCCGGATTAAGGAGCGCCAAGCATATGTCTGAACGCCGTTTACTCTCTATCGCGCCGCAGTTCCTGGTGGCCGACCTGCAACGCGCGCTCGCTTACTACACGGAGACGCTCGGCTTTACCCAAGCGATCGGCTACGAGGATTTCTACGCCAGCGTCCGTCGCGACCAGGCCGAGATTCATCTCAAGCGGGCGAAGCCTCTAGCCGCAGAACGTAGCTATCGACAAGAGAACGCACACATCGACGCATACATCACAGTCACGAATCTGGAACACTACTTTGCCGAATGCCGGGAGCGAGGCGCCATCGTCCATCAGGAGGTTCAATCTCATCCTTGGTCCGTGACCGACTTCTGTCTGATGGACCCGGACGGCTACATCTTGTGTTTTGCAGACGTCGACTGACACCATGCAGCATCTGTTCGTTTACGGCACGCTGGCTCCGGGACGCGAGAACGACCACGAGTTGCGTGGCATTCCTGGGAGCTGGCACGTTGCCAGCCTGCGCGGCGCGCTCCTGGCAGACGGGTGGGGCGCCGCGCAGGGGTATCCGGGCATTGTACCCAATCAGGCGGAGGCCCCGGTCCAGGGTGTGCTCTTCAGTTCGACCCAATTGCACCACCACTGGCAGCGACTGGACGCATTCGAAGGACCGGGTTATCAACGTATCGAGGTTTTGGTAGACGTTCAGAGTGGCTTCAGCCTCGCCGCATTTGTCTACGCTTTGCAGCCTCGACCAGAGTGAACACCAGCCACACAGACCCGTATAGCCACCCGGAGTGACCGCCAAAGCCCACGCAATGCAGGTAGCTTTCCCACCACGCCACACCCGAGCCAGCGATGAGCGCTTCACACCTACCGCGCAACACTTTACCCTGAGCATCACCACGGAAAATCCTTACAGGGGCATTTGAACATGATCGGATACACCACCGTAGGCGCGAATGACTTTGCAGGTACCGCCAAATTTTATGACGCGTTGTTCTCCTCCGTCGGCACCGGTCGGCTCATGGAAATGGACGGCTTCATCCTCTGGGGCAGCTCCATGGATGCGACTGGCTTCGCGCTGGCCAAACCCTATGACGGCAACGCGGCCACCGTGGGCAACGGCGTGATGATCGCCCTGCGCGCGGAATCTCAGGCTCAGGTGGATGCTCTGTACCAAGCCGCCTTGGAACTGGGCGGGACGGACGAGGGAGCCCCCGGGCCACGCGGGGACGGTTTCTACGCGGGTTACTTCCGCGACCCGGAAGGTAACAAGCTCAATGCGTTTTTCGTCGGCTGACACTTTTCTCGGCTAACACAGGTGCAACCGTTGCCCGACAATCTGCGCATCGAACAAGTCGATGCACGTGCTGAGCCGGTCCTCCACAATCTGGTCAACCACTACCTCTATGATATGGCCGAGTGGTTCGAGTTCGACAGCGAACCGGACGCGACCTATACGTTTGACCTCGAGCCGTTCTGGCGGACCGATCACGCGGTTTATCTGGCCTATGTCGGCGAGCTGCCAGTGGGGTTTGCGCTGCTCGCGCCGGGCGAGCGTTTTATCGGCAAGCCGGGATGGGATCTGGAGGAGTTCTTTGTTCTACGCCGTTATCGCCGCAGTCACATCGGGCATGAGTTGGCGGCTTACGTCTGGCGGGCCCACCCGGGGGAGTGGATCGTCCGGGTGTTCCTGGGCAATCGCACCGCGCTGCCGTTCTGGCATCGCTGTATCAAGACGTTCGCAGGTGGCCGGTATCAGCAGGAACGGGTGGTCCGTTACGAGCGTCACTGGGATCATCTGCGCTTTTCGAGTCCGGCGCAATAAATGACAAGTGACTGAACGTCAGGTCTGAAACAGCCTCAAGTTACCTAGCATCGCCCGAAGGCCACTTCACTCAGCCAGCGTCTGGTGAAACGCCCACCGATGACCTTCACTATCCAGCGCCTCGTAGCGCCGCTCACCCCAGGGCGCATCGTTGAGCGGTAGAACAACCCGCGCGCCCGCGGCTTCGGCACGCGCCAGGTGCGCTCGCGCATCGGTCACATAGACAATGAGCATGGCAGAGTTGCGCCCGTCGATCTCGGCGGGACTGACCTGGCCGTGATTACCCGAGCGCCCGAGCAGTATGTGCGCATCGCCGATGCGCATCTCGGTCAGCAACAATACGCCGGCGTCATCGAGCTGCCGGGCATCGATATCTTCTTCGAAGCCAAACGCGGCGCTCAAGAATGCCACCGCCTCACCCAACTCCAGGTAGGTCACCCGCGGCACCACACGCCCATCGAACACCGTTGTTTCCGTCACAGCGCGCCCCGCGTTGCTGGCACCAGCCCACCCTCGTCGATAACCCAATCGCCCTGTCGAGTACGCACGTAGACCCGGGCTTCGCCGTCCGCCTCGATCTGCGCCTCATCGATGGCGAGATAGGCGAGGAGCTTACCGACCGCCAGGCGGCGCGCCTGCTGGACCTGTTTTCCCCGTTCGTACGATAGCGCGACATCAATCGGGTAGCTTTCCTCCCCGCAGCGCGCGACAAAGTGATAGTGCTGCATACTTACGATCCCCGGTCAGCGATCCCCGGTTAGCGATCCCCGGTTAGCGATCTAAAACGAGCGACAAAGCGGTTGCGCAGCGTCGAGCCTGTTCCTACCATCACCCTACCACACGGAGGCCGTCGTGCAGTTCATTTATGCCTTAAAAGCCGTTCGTCTTGAGATGCTCACCGATGCACCCACCACTGACGAGGTGGATGTGCTGCAAGCCCACGGCCAATACCTGGCCGATATGGCGTCCCGCGATCAGGTGCTGCTGGCGGGTCGGACCCAGACAGCGGACGCACAGACGTTCGGCATTGTGATCGTCGCCGCAGACGGCGAGGCGCAAGCCCGCCGAGTAATGGATGAAGACCCGGCGGTTGCCGCGGGGGTGATGACAGCAACGCTGTACCCTTTCCAGATCGCGATGTTGAGCCAGGCGATCGGCGCAGCATGAGTCGCTTTCCCACCAACAGTTTCCCGGCCTATCACGCCCACGTGTATTTCGATGCACAAAGCATCGACGCAGCAACCGGTCTGGTACAGGCGGCTGGCAAAGCTTTTGGGGCGGCGGTCGAAGTTGGCCGCATCCATTGCAAACCCGTGGGACCTCATCCTGACTGGAGTTGCCAGTTGGCTTTCGAAGCAGAACACTTCGACGAGATTGTCCCGTGGCTTGCGCAACATCGCGCCGGCTTGAACATCCTGGTCCACGGTCTCACCGGCGATGATTGGCGCGACCATACCGAGCATGCCGCATGGCTGGGTGAGGAGCGCCCCTTGAAGCTGGAGATATTGACCCGGTGAGCCACACGGGCAGTTGCCTCTGCGGAAACATCCGCTTTGCCCTGCAAGAGCTGCCACCCAACGCCTATCAGTGTTTTTGTTCTCTATGCCGGCGTACATCCGGCGCTTACAGCAACAGCGCAACCTTGGTACACCAACATGCTTTTACGTGGACCAGCGGCCAGGGGCATATCCGCTCCTGGTCCAGCACGGCGGGCTATCGAATGGACTTCTGCAATGCCTGCGGCGGCACTGTCCCCAAACAACTACGGCAGGAGCCGCTCATGTGGGTGCCCCTGGGGACGTTGGACGCACTGGATGTACCGGTACGCATCAGCCACCAGATCTATGTGGCGGACGCGGTTGCGCCCGTGGCCACTGCACCATCCATCCAGCAATTCGATACGACGCCGGGATTAACCGCATTGATCGAAGGCATCATGGGGCCGGCGAACACCCGCTAATCTAGACGTAACAAGCACCTCACCCGAGCGCCAGCGCGCCCCTGTGCCGAGCGGAGAAGTTGGCATGCCAGCGGCAGATGGCGGGGTAGTCACGCAGGCCGAAGTCATAGTCAACCAACTCGGCAAACTGGAAACCCGCCAGCAGGGTGCAGTCCGCGATGGTCGCGCGCCCACCGACCACAAAATCCTCACCGATCGTGGCGTCCAGTTGTGTCAATGCGCCGGGCAGACGATTGCCTTCGAGTTGAGCGACACCGGGATTCGGCGGCAACCCGATCGGCGAACATGTCGCGTGGATGATACGCACCAGACGCAGAAAGATGTTCATCTCGATCGCACGCTCGGCCCCCCGTACCTGCGCCTGCTCGAGGGCGTCCTGGCCAAGCATCGGCGGTGACGGATAACAAGTTTCGAGGTATTCCATGATCGTCAGCGATTCCGTGATGTGGGTATCGTCGTCGAGGCTGAGAACCGGCACCGTGCCTCGCGGATTACGGCGCTTGAACGCATCACTGTTCTGCTCACCCTGACGTACATCGACAACTGTGATGGGCAGATCATCGATACCCTTTTCGCGCACAAAATAGATCACCTTCGCCGCGTTCGGGGCGGGCGGAAAAACCAGAAGTTCCATCGGCCCTCCTACCGTTGGTCCCCCAGATGATACGCACCACCTCTCGTCATTGCATCAAACCCCGCTTTTGACCATGGTGGGTACACCGAGGTCTGGAGTTTCACATGGTACATATCGAATCGGATGCGGATCGTCTGCGCCACATGCGCACCAAGAATCCAGACGAGCCTATCGTGATGCTGAACATGTTGAGGTATCGCGACACCGCGGCGCAAGGTGCCGGGGTGGATGGCCTGTCCGGACGAGCGGCGTACGAAGCATACGGGCGTCGCTTTGCCAAGCTGCAACCTCGTTTTGGAGGCACTCCGATCTGGATGGGCCGCGCCGACACCACGCTGATCGGTGCAGAAGGTTGGGACGTGATTATCTTGGTGCACTATCCCTCGCGCCGGCAGTTCCTTGATATGTTAGAGGACGCGGATTACCAAGCCATCGCGCCGATACGCAGCGCGGCACTGGCGGACAGCCGCCTGATCGAAACCCATCAGTTGCTCGCCAACCCGATGCCCGCCTAGGCGCCGGGCGAGCGCTTGAGCCGGGGGATGAGCGTAGGCACTTCCGCCTTGTAGCGCGCATAATCAGGTTTGTTGGCCAACTGTCGTTTGTCGATCATCGGTATGCTGATGCAGACAAACAGCAGCACCATCAGGACAAACCCCAACCAATTCCACACATCCGCGAAGAGGATGTGACCGGCGATGGCCAACGCCAGCCAAAAACCCATCTCCCCCACATAGTTAGGATGTCGGCACCAAGCCCAGACATCCTCACGCAATACATCTGTATCTCGTTCGCGTTGCAGACGATGCGCTCGCAACACGTTGTCAGCCCGCCACTCAAGATAGAGCGCGCCAAAACCGACCGCCAGCCAGACCGCGTCCAGCCCACCCAGCGGGGCTTGCAGGTGGGCGATGCGCAGCAGCGGTATACAACCGGTAAATACGATCAGCGTCGGAAACATGTGCAAACCGGCCAGATCGACCAGCGGGTAGGCGCGTCCGGTTTTGACCCGCAGATCGACATAGCGCCAGTCGACATGGCCCAAGCCCATCCAGCCTCGCCCCCAATTGTGGGTGAGGCGCACAGCCCAGAGGCAAACCAGCACAAACACCAGCACACTGCGCAAATCCAGCGCCGGGGCGGTAGCGAGCCAACCCAGAAAAATCAGCGGTGGGGCCACGGACCAATACGCATCGTAGAAACTCGTATTAGAGAACATCTGGGAAAAGGCGAAGATCGCGAGCGTTCCTGCAATGTCCGCATAGAGCATGGCCAGCACCGGACCTTCCCCCATACGCGTGCAGCCGATGTAAACCGCAGCCCCGACACAGATTGCGGTCGCATACGCGACGAGTATCCAGGTGAAGTCCCGGCGCAGGTTCGATTCAACGTGTGTGGTCATGTCAAAATAACTCTATCTGTCGGTCGTCCCCGATGACCTGATCGAAGTCGAGCTGTAACGCCTCGAGGACGGGTTCAGCGACCGGACGGATCTGCTTCTCCAGATAATGCTCCAAATCGACCCGATGCTGTTGGTCGTCGACCCTTTCCGGGCCTGCCGCCGTCATAACATACTCCACAACGCGCGGCGGTGGGAGCTGAGACTTGCGCACGGCCTGCACGTGCGGCGGAACGTTTGCCGTATAGGCGCTGACCTCTTTGCGCAGACCCTTGCGATACACAAGGTCACGATTGAGAAGCCCCGCACGCAGGTCGGCCACCACGGTCGCGAGATACTCTGCCACCTCGCTGCCGGAAAACAAGCGTTCAAACAGGTTGCGTTGCACCGCCTTGGCCAGATCCGTCCAGTCTCGGCGCACCACCTCCATGCCGACAAAGTCAACGTTTTCCTCACCATAACGCACGCCAGCATAGCGTTTGCGCGCCCCGCCCGCGCCGCCGCGTGCGCGAGCCAGGAACAGTTGGGTGTAGAGTTTTTCGAACTCCATCTCTAACTTGGATTCCACCTGAAAGGCATCCGCCAGATGGGCGGCGAGATCAGCATTGAAGCTATCGATCAGGTCCGATGCGAGCCCTTGCGCCCGATCCACATCGTCCAGGCCCGAAGCCACAAATACGCTGTCGGTATCGCCATACAACACTTCGTAACCCCGAGCGTTGAACCAATCGCGCGACCAGGCCAGTAGATAGCGCCCCTGACCGGTGATCGCGTTGGCGATCGCCGGATTGTAGAAGCGACAGGCCGGCGTGCCGAGCACCCCATAGAACGAATTCATCAGGATCTTGATCGCCTGGGACGCAACCGCATCGCCACGCCGTTTAGCCGCCTCACGCTGGGGAAAAAAGGTATCGAGCAAGCCGGGCAGGATGCTGCCATGACCGTCGATGTCCCGCGCAAACGCCGTGCCATCCTGGGTGCGGATCGGATTGTCCTGCCGCGCGGCCCGCACGTATCCGAGCGGGTCGATGTTGAAAGTACGGATGATACTCGGATACAGGCTTTTGAAGTCGCACACCCAGACGTTGCGATGAATCCCCACCTGGGGCTCAAACACCGCCCCACCCCCCTGGGTGGCGGCACGACCACCGCCACTGCCCACGCTCGGCGCGGCAAGACCGCGTTTCACCAACTCGCTGATATATAAAAAATCGAACGACGCGATGCTGGCGGCAACCCGATCGGGCGGCATGCCGGTGAGCTTTGCGCGGGCAAAGGGGGATGTGTGGCGCGTCCTGGGCAACGGCAGTGCCCTGGAGCGGTGACAACCACCCTCTTAACCTTCGGTAATATTCGCGAACAATTTCTTGTAACTTCAGAGGTGACACTGGGGTTACTCTTAGAGTCTTGGATTAGTTTGAGCTAGTTCAGTCAAAAACTGGTATAATCGCATAGATAGTCCTGATTCGGCTAACGATAAGTTGGCCAGTCGTTCATGTAACTGGGGCCTGAAGTCGAATTGTAACCGGTAGTGTGGTTCGTCTGCGCTAGCCAATACTACACTGAGCTGATTGGCCGTCTCACCACAATACCGGGTCCTCATTTTTACCTCGCACTGGGCACGGCGCATTACGCCGGCAAAGTGCCGTTTACACACTGCGTGGATCGAAGTAACCATTTGTTGCAAATGCTCATAGAGCTCCTCAGCGGGGAGGGTAACCTGGTCTTCCGTATGAGGTGGTGACCGATAA
>JBCCHL010000129.1:0-13649 GCA_039028775.1 Pseudomonadota bacterium
ATCAACCAAAATGGCAATACACAACAAGAAGGTCATCAGATCGGCGATAGTCATCTCGCTATGCGTAATCGCAAGCGTACCAAACACAATAACCATTAAGGTCAGAAGGTGTGTATAGGACTGGATACGCCAGATACCATGGGCGGTACGTTCGCTTATGATTTGGACGGCTTTACCGTACGCAACGCACCTGAACCCGTAAACGTGTCCGCTGCCAATCTGACCGTGGGTATCGCCCGCGTGCACGTCGACGCCGTCACCGAATTGCAGACCATGCAGGGCCAGCTAAGCGCAGATGACCCCGCGGCCAATACCAGACTTGTCGATCTCACCCATACGGTACTGAGCGAGTCACCATCGATGTCCCTTGCGACGCGCTTCGTGTTCAACGACCAGCCTTTCTCCGCAGATCTGCAGATCGGCACCGACCCCGACCAACTGCCGCCACGCGCCAGCTTCAGCTTCGACAATCCGCTATTGCTGGTCCCCATGCTCAAAGTCACCCTCAACATGTCGGTCCACGAGCAGCTCGCAGCGGCCATGATGGCACCTCAATTGAAAGCCCAACTCATGGCTGGGATGCCGGAAGGCACCGAGGTGGACGATGCTCAACTCGACCAGATGGTGCAGGCGCAAGTGCCGATGATGATCGGCGGCCTGACCGCCCAGGGTTACCTGACAAAAGAGGGTGACCAGTTGGAGATGAACGCCTCGTTCGATGGGCAACAATTGTTGCTGAACGGTCAGCCGATACCCCTCGCCGCCCTGCTGGGTGCCACCGCGGGCAACTAGCGGCGAACCGGAGCAGGCTCGGCCTGCGGCTCAACGCCGGCGCACGTTTAACGTCGGCGGCGCGCGAGGCTGACGACGTTATCGCCACCCACCACCTGTTGTTTCAACTGAAACAGGATCTCCCAGGTGCGGGTGCGCCCGTCCTCGTGGAAAAAACCCCGACAACCCACACCGCTGGCGGCGCGAAACAGAGCCACCGACGCGCTCTGGGTGTGACCCTGGTTCCACAACAGGGCGAGATTGGGTTCGCTTTCGAGTTTGCCCACCCCATCCAACGATACCTTCGCCACGATAGCATCGATCACATAGGTCCCCACTTCGTCCGCGGCCACGCGAATCGACAGCTCACCCTGCAAGTCACCCTCCAGGTGACCGGTCAACGTCATGCCTTCACGATCTTCATCGATGGTGAGATCGATCTCGATGCTCGGACCCTGGGTGGCACCTTCCACCAGAAGCTTGCCTTTGCCAAGCCAATGTCCTTTGTTGAGCAAACCGTGGGTGGGGATCAGACTCAAAACAATTCTCCAGCAGATGGTGAGGAGACCAGGGTTGCGGCCCCGAGGGGTTGAACGCAACGATCGTCCTTGTTCCTGGCGTTGTTGACGTGGGAAGACACGGGCACGATTTGCAGCGGGGTAGGCAGCTGGGAAGCGAAGAAGGCGCGCAGATCACCGGTCGGAATCTCCATGTCCAACCAGGTTCGCGCCTGCTCGATGGACAGCATGACCGGCTGTCGATGGTGGACAAACTGCAGATCCTCGTTGGCGACGGTGGTCAGCACGGTAAAACTCAGCAGTTCATCCTTGGTCTCAGGATTGCGCCAGCTGTCCCACAGCCCTGCCAGCAACAGCCCCGGCGCCATATCCGCGGTGATGTAATAAGGCACTTTCTGATTGTTGCTGCGCGCCCACTCATAGAACCCGCTGATCGGAACCACGCAGCGCCGCTTGACGAACGGTTCCTTGAACGCCGGGCTTTTGTGCGCCGTCTCCGATTTGGCGTTAAACATTGCATACTTGGTCGTCAAGGCCTTCGCCCAGAACGGGGTGAGCCACCAGCGCATGGGCACCAATTGCGGCGCACCATCGACGATGCGCAGCACCTGTACCGTTTCCGTAGGTGCAAGGTTGAGATTGGTCTCGCCGTTGTAGCGCACGCCCACCAGATCCAGCAATAGCTGTGACAAAGGGTCCGACGTCACGTTGAAGCGTCCACACATGAGGTCTATCCGTGTTTGCCGATCTGCCAGCCACCCTGAGCGAGGTGCGCCTGGGCAAACTGGATCGGCGTGTCCTCAAGCTGGGTGGCCATGGTGTCATTCCAGCGATTGAGAAATCCGAACAGGCCGATCACGCCCACGATCTGCACGATTTGTCGTTCCGTGAAGTGTTCCGCCAATGCGGAGAAGTGTGCATCGTCCGCACCATTGGGGACTTCTCCCGCCGCGAGAGCAACGCCGATCAGTGCCCGCTCCGCGGCGCTATAACACGCAGCGGTTTCATAGGTCATTACGTTGTGCAGTTGCTCCTCGTCCAGGCCAAAGCGATGGCCGTTGTGCGAAGTATGCGCCTGGCAATAGCGACACCCAGCGCTGACACTAACCGCGTAGGCGATCAGTTGAATGTGTTGCGGCGGCAGGTTGTCCGCGATGTGCTCATCCGCCGGGACCTGCTCGGCATAGAGCGCCATCATGTCTTTGAGATTGGCGCCGAACACGACCCCCGCGAACATCGAAAAGGCCATCGTCAACTGCGGCATGTGTGCCATGGTCAACATGCTGTTGGGTACAAAACCCATCGCTTGTTCAGACGCCTCCAGGACCGCCTGCAATGCGGGTAACCGATCTCTCTCTATGGGTGCTACTCGGGTCATCTACCTTCTCCCAGGGTTTGACCGTCAGTGTAGCGCTTTACATTTGGCGCTTCATCAGCGCTTTGGTCACGCCCATAGCTTCATAATCAATTCGGGTTTGCTAAGCTACGCGCCCTCATGCAACAGACGATGTGCAGTTAAGTGTCTTATGCTCCCACACCACCCATTTTTTTGCGCGTCCACGCCGGTCGCGTGCGGTCCGGCATCCTGGCTGCGATCTTGGCCGCCCTGGCCGCTTGCGGAGCGGACGCCCCCCTATTCAACCAGGCGCAGGAGAATGCAAACGTGTCAGATGGCCCTATCGCCGCTCGCAAACCCTATACTTTCACCCACCACGGCATCACCCTCGAGGACCCTTACGCCTGGCTACGAGACCCGGACTACCCCACCGTGGAAAGCCCCGAGATTCTGGCCTATCTACGGGCCGAAAATCAGCACTATGATGCCTACTTCGAACCGCTGAAGGATCAGGTCGACGAAATTTTCGAGGAACTCAAGGCGCGCCAGCCGCAGGAAGACGAGAGCGTGCCGTACCTGCGTCGGGGTTACTGGTATCAATGGCGCTTCCACGATGGGGCCCAATACCGAACCTGGTACCGCGCGCCCCAGGACACGCCTGAGGACTGGCAGGTCCTGCTGGATGAACGCGAGCTGGCCAAAGACCGCGAGTACTTTCGCCTCGGCGCGATCAGCATCAGCCCGGATACTCGCTTCATGGCCTACTCCACCGATGTCGATGGTAGCGAGCGGTTCACCATGGAAGTGATCGATCTTGCGGATCGCAGCAGCGTCACCACACCGATCAAAGACACCCTGGGCGGAGTGGTGTGGGGCAGCGACAGTAAGGACTTGCTCTACACGCGGGTCAGCGCCGAGTGGCGTCCTTATCAGGTGCTGCGCCGCGCGCTCACCCGCGACGTCGAGGACACACTGATCTATGAGGAAGCCGACACCGGCTTCTTTGTTGGCCTGGATACCAGCGCGACGGATAGTCACGCGATCATCAGCACCGCCAGCCACAGCGTCAGCGAAATCTACCTGTTGCCGCTCGATGATATTGATGCCCTGCTGAGACAAGTCACGCCACGGCGCGACGGTCACGAATACGAGGTTGACGTCTGGGGGGAGCGGTTGGTCGTGCGCAGCAACCGCCGCCACAGCAACTTTGATGTGTTCATGACGGCCAATCTGACAGACATCGGGGAGGCGGACTGGGAGACGATCATCGAGGCTTCGGATGCGCTCTACATCACCGGGATAGCGCCCTTCCAGGATCACATGGTTCTGACCACAAGGGAGATGGGTCTCGAGCAGATTCGGATATACGCCCAGGACTTGAGCATGCACGCGATCGATTTCGACGAAGCCGCGTACGACGTAGGCCTGTCGATCAATCCGAACTACGACACCAACAAGTTGCGCCTCAGTTACAGTTCCATGGTCACCCCGAGCACCGTGCTGGAATACGATATTCCCAGCAGGGCGCAGACCGTGCTGAAGACCCAGATCATCCCCAGCGGCTATACCCCGGCCAACTTCCGCACCGAACGCCTGCTCTGCCCATCCCGCGATGAGCAGTTGATCCCGATCAGTCTGGTCTACCACAAAGACACGCCGCGCGATGGCAGCGCACCCCTGCATTTGTACGGTTACGGTGCCTACGGCGCGGTGATCGAGCCGCGCTTCTCCACCAGCCGCATCTCCCTGCTGGAACGTGGGTTTATCTACGCCATCGCCCATATCCGCGGCGGCGACGATCTCGGCCATCACTGGTACCAGCAAGGCAAAGGGATGGTGCGCACAAATACCTTCAACGACTTTGTGGATTGCGCCCGCTTCTTGATTGAGAAGAACCTCACGAGCGCCGGCAAACTCGCCATATCCGGCGGCAGCGCAGGCGGCGAGTTGATGGGCGCGGTGGTGAACCAGGCACCCGAGTTGTGGGGGGCCGTGGTAGCGGATGTGCCGTTTGTCGACGTATTGAATACGATGTTGGACGCCAGCCTGCCGCTGACCCCCATCGAATGGCCCGAGTGGGGCAACCCGATCGAGGACAAAGAGGCGTTCGAGTACATTTTGAGCTATTCGCCCTACGATCAGCTCAAAACGGGCCGCTACCCACCGATGATGGTCACCGCTGGGCTCAACGATCCCCGGGTCACCTACTGGGAACCTGCCAAGTACGTCGCCAAACTAAGGACGCTGAAGACGGACCATCATCCGTTGATCTTGAAAACCAATATGGGCGCTGGCCACGGCGGTCAGTCCGGACGTTTCAGCGCGCTGCGCGAAGTGGCGGAGACCTATGCCTTCTTCCTCTCGACCCTGGGCGAAGAAGACCGAGCAGGCACACGCTAGACGCGGCGTGGGGCCTGTCGCCAAGAAACGATCAATCGTGGGAGAAACCCAACGCCTCGATGCGGTGGGTCGAGCGGGTCAGCCTGCCGCGCTGCGACGGGCTTTTTCTTCGTTGGCTTGCTTCAAGCGTTTCTTGATGATGTTTTGCACCACCGAGACGGTGGTCCAATCGTGCAGCATGGCGCGACTGCAGCCCTGACAGTGAATATCCTCCTGCGCCACCACGCGGTTCAGCAATTTGCTGTAGGGTAGGCGGGAGATATGTTTGCAGCTTGAGCACTCCAGACCAACGGCGGGGTCTATCCCAATATAGTCCATGTCGAGCGGTGTCCTTGTCTCGGTAGTCACATCTTCACTCATTCTAAATGAGCGCTTTGCGCTGTTGGGATTGGGTGATCCAAAGCGTGAATCAGTCGACACGCAAAGCGCGATAGGCGACCGGTCACACGCCAGCAGACGGCGCGAAGTTCCCTCTTCCATAGCGGTGCGACTTGGGTTAGAAATATAGAGGTGAATTCGATCTTTGGGAGGGGTTGGAGACATGACCGCAAAATTGTCCGACGCACAGAAAGTGCAGTTGTTTCACGACGGCTACCTGGTCATCAAGGGTGCGGTGTCCCAACAATTGGTAGATGCCGCACGGGAGCGCATCAAGCGCGCCCGCAAAGGCGAGAGCCTGGCGGCGGCATCAGCTCTAACCGATCTGGTGAACGCTTCCAGCGTCACTCCGCTGCTACACGATGTGATGGGGAATTTCGACCCGCCGAGCCACTGCCATGTGGGCGTGACCAAACGCCGCGAACCCGGCGACTTCTACACCCCGCTCGGTTACAAGGACAAAGACCTACCCTACTTCGGTCACGGCATGCATGCCGAAGGCCTGTTTACGGTAGCGGCTCCCCAGGAGCGCATGACTGGGACACCCGAAGAAATCTACCGGCGCATGATCGCCACCGGCCCACGCGGCGACATCGGTCGCAGCGCGGACGTCATCGGCAGCAATACCGATCCGTTGTTCCAGGACCCGGACATGACCCTCGCGGTGGGTAGTTTTACCGCCTTTGTCATCGTCGCGCTGAACGACCAAACCGAGGAAGGTGTGGGGCAGACTGCGGTCGTGCCCGGTGGCCACCGAGTCTTGGAAGCCTACTATCGCTGGCAGCTTGAGCAGGATGGCCGCGTAGGGCCGGAAGGACTCGGTTGGCCACGCTTCGACTACCACGCTCCCAACGGCGCAGGACACATCTACCTGCCGGACGCGGTGCAGCAAAAGCTGATCGAGCTGGATTCCCGAGCACCCGACACCACGCCGGACGGTCGCGCCTGGCCGCGACCCACGCCGATCAACATGGAACCGGGGGATGCGGCGATCACGATTTTTCAGATGCCGCATACCGGCACGCGCAATGAGTTCGGCACTGAGTCGCGGAAGAACATGATTTTCCGCATCCGCAACAAGAAGCGTCAGCCAAACATCGTCGTGACGGGCGTTTCAGACCATCCAGATCGCGGTATGTTCGGCGAGTGGCTGGAGTTCGAACCCGGCAACGACCCCTGGGCGCGCTCCAAACATGCCCTCAGCCAAATGTGGAACGAGTGGGATGGCATGCAGGAGGTGGTGGCGCGGGAGAGTAAGCAGATCGAACCTGTGGTCTTCGCCTAGCGCGCCAGCATGAACAGGCAGCGCGGGACGTCAAATGCCTGAGAACAACGTGTCCGACCGGAGCAGCAGGACCAGCCCGGTTCGTGGGCGTCACGCTTCAAACTACCGCGCGAGACTCAGTAATTTGTCGGGATTGCGCACCACAAATACCCGTACCCCACGGTCGTGCACATCCAGTTCCACAAAAGTCACGGAGTGTATGTCTCGCCCCTGGCGCACCACGACGGCGGGGCTCGCGCAACATTCCTCGATGCTGATGCGCGTGGCGCGGTCTGCGAACACCGCCTGGGACAAGTGCATCAACACCGCGGTGAGGCGTTGCACACCCTCGATGGGCACCAGCGCGGCGCTGGCCACGCCACCACCATCTGTGTAGGCCACAACCTCGTCATCGAGCATGGCGATCAGCCCTTCTACGTCTCCCGTCCGCACTTTTGTGACCAGCATCTCCAACACCTCACGTCGGGCCATGCGCGGCCGGCCGGATAAGGTCTGTGTGGCGAGACGTTTGCGCGCTCGGCTGACGCGCTGTCGGGCGGTCGCCGGGCTGATCGCGAGCAGGTCGCCGATCTCGTCAAAGCTGAAATCGAATGCTTCGCGCAGCACAAAGGCGATGCGTTGAGGCGGTGACAGGCATTCCAGCAGGAACAGGAAACCCATGCTGAGATCCTGATCCAACTCAGTGGTGTCGAGTTGTTCATCCTCCCATGGTTCGGGCAACCAGGGCCCGACATAGGCTGCCCGCTGTCGCTTGGCCACGCGCAGGCGGTCCACACACAGATTGGAGACCACCCGGTAGAGAAAGGCGGCTTCATCATCCGGCGGCTGCGAACGGACGTGCAGGCGCAGTCGGGCTTCCTGCACCACCTCTTCCGCGTCTTCCACCGAGCCGAGCATGCTGTAGGCCAGCGCGACAAACCCACCGTTCTTCAACCTATCCACCTCAATACCAGGCGGGCGAATTCGCTCTCGTAAGGATCGTCCGCAAGCCCAAACACACCACCGAACCCCATCAAAGCCGCCACGGTGCACAGCCCGGCGGCCGTGGTCCACAGCCCCAAACGCACGTCAAAGCGCAGGCCGAAACGGGCCAACGCCCGCGTTGCGCCATACAACCCATGATAAAACCCCGCCAGGGCCAACAGGAAATAGTAGGGATAGAAATAGAGCGGCGCAAAGTCGATGCTAAACGCGAGGCCCGAAAAGCCGGGATAGATGTCGGCGAACCAGGACGGCCCGCGCACGGCCATGATGTGACCCGCGATAAAGATGAGGAGGAATACGCCCGCCCGGCGATGCCAGCGCGCCTGAGGAGTGGATGGAGGACGGCGCTCGCGCATCCGCCACAGCCCGATCGCTGCGTGCACCAGCAGGCAGGCCAGTAGCAGAGTCTCCAGCGGCAACCATTGATAGGCACGCTGCGCAACCGCCTGAAACCCGTCGTAGGCTGCCGCGCCAAGGGGGGCCAGCCAAAGATTGATCAGGTGTACCCCCAGAAACACCGCAAAGAAAAGGCCGGTGAGCGCCTGCAGCTGCTTAAGGTTCATCGGTCGTCCGCAATTGTTCTGTTACCCTAAAGACGCGCAAGCGCGGCAAAGTGTGACAGGCAAAGCGGGTTTTTACCTTATGCAGCGGGTCGGGCGAAGCCCAGCTCGGCGAGAAAGGTGTGCACTATCGCTCGATAGGCTTCTGGATCCACCAGAGCGGAATCTGCATGACCCGCACCCCAATCGGTCTCCACCAAGCGGCCGTTCTGTCCTTCGATCACGCCGTGCACGCGGCGGGAATGGGACACGTCCATCGCGGGATCTTCGACGGCATGGATCAACAGGATTGGGGTATTCGTCGCGCGCACCACCTCAGTGGGGTCGACGTCGTCCACCACCATGCCGGTACGCAGTTCGAGAAAGAACAGGATCAGATCGTTGAACAGGGTCGCGAATGTCTCGTCGGAGAGCAACGCGATGGTGTCGAAGGTCACCTGGCGCAGAGAACTGAACGTCGAGTCGGCGATGATAAAAGCCAGGTCGTCAGCCTCCCGCAAGGTCAGGAGTCCTACCGCGGCACCGAAGGATGGGCCCCAGACCCCAATACGCTCGCGGCCCAGGCCGGTCTGAGTCTGTATCCACTGCACCGCCGCCAGGTTGTCCTGCGCCTCGCGATAACCGAAGGTGCGCAGCACCCGGCTGGACGCACCGGTGCCTCGTGGATCATAGGCGAGTACATGGCAGCCGAGCGCGGAAAACAAGGGCAACGCCGGTAGAACCTGAGTGCGATGACCGCCGATGCCGGGCAGGAGTATCACCGCGCAATCGCCGGGAGATGGATGGGCAAACCAACTGCCGGCCAGTGCCACCTCGCCGCTGTGGATGATGACATCTTCCCGCGGCTCGCCTTCCAACCCCAGGGAACGCAACAGCTCCTGCTCCTGTGCGGGGGTATAGTCGGCGATGCCGAGGGTCAGGAACTGCCCCGATAGATACCAGCCGGCGCCGAACCAGACCACCAGCAGCAGCACCAACGCGCCCGCCCACCACTTCCACAGACTGGCCATGTGGTCCTAGCGCTTAAGCCGGCGGGGGTTGGCAGTACACCTCATCCAGCGCTGGCCCTAAAAGTCCACCCGCAACGATAACCCCACCTGACGCGGGTCGCCGAGTTGGGTAAACGGACGTGCGGTATAAAAGTCGCGCGGGTCATTGCCGAAGAAAAATCCGCGCACGAAGTAGTCTTCGTCGGTGAGGTTGCGACCCCACAGGGTCAGACCCCACCGCTCGGCGCTATAAGACACGCTGGCATTGACCAAGCGATAGCGGTCAGACTTTTCCGGGTGACTGGCGGAGAAGAAAAACTCATCCCGGCCTTCCATTTCCAGGCGCGCGCGCAGACGCTCGGTGAACGCAAATTCCGCGCCGGCATAGAACTGATAGCCGGGTGCATGGGCCTGTTCGCGACCATCGAGATCACGCCCGCTGTTGTCAACGTAATCGCTGTACTCGGTATCCAGCCAGCCGAGGTTGGCGAACAGGCGCAGTTGTTCGCTCGCCTGGTAGTCGAGTTCTACTTCCAGTCCCTGGTTGAACCCTTCCGCCGCGTTACCCGTGTAGGCGATGAACTCGACGGCACCCCCGGTACCCACGGGGCGGGTGGTGGAGGTGGATATCTGGATATCGTCGCGCTGCATCCGGAACAGCGCCGCATTGAGCCCGAGGCGGTCACCCAGCAGTCGCACTTTGTAGCCGAGTTCGATGTTCCACAGCGTTTCCGGATCATATTCGCGCAGATCGGCGGGCAACGTCCCGTCGATATTGAAGCCGCCCGCCTTGTAGCCCTGGGTGATGCCTGCGTAGAACACACCGTTATCCAGTTCGCGCTCCAACCTGATACGCCCGCCGAAGAGGCTATCATCCGGATCAAAAGACACGCCGAAGGTATCCTCGTAGTCCGCACTATGGCGCTCGACCCGCGCACCGAGGGTGAGCCGCCAGGTGTCGTTCAGAGGTCTTGCGACCTCGCCGTAGACCGCGAGCCGCTGAAAATCGAAATCGCTGCCGAAGGGACCGCCCAGGAACGTGTAGGTGCGGTCAAAGGCAACATCCTGCTGCAGGGCATAGATGCCCACGACCCAATCCCATTGCCCATCGCCCAGACCCGCACCCGGTTGGGAGAGCCAACGTGCCTCAGCGGTGGTGGTATCGCGCTCGCGCTCGTAACGGTCCGTTGACGTATAGCCGATCGGATCGAAGCCGGTGAAGGTCCAGTCCTCGTCGTAGCCATAGTCGATATCACTCTGGGCAAGCGTTAACGAGCCTTCGAATGCGACTCGCTCGGACATGTCCGCGGCGACGCTGACGCCTGCGTAGGTAGTGGTCTGCTGGTCGCTCCCCGGCTGGTCGGAAAGGGTGTTGCGGTTGTTATCGAGAGAGAACGCATCGTAACCGTTGTCGATGTCGATACGACCGACCACCAAGGTCCAATCGGCACGCTCGGTCTGCCACACAAATTTGCCGCGATAGGTGGCTTCATCGTGGTTGTCGGTGTCGTCCCGGCCGAGAAAACGATTGTCCATAAACCCATCATCGCTGTATTGCTGGGCGCTGATGCGAAATCCGCCATTCTCGCTCATCGGACCGGACAAGACCGCGCCGACCCCGAACGCACTGTAGTCGCCCGCATCCAGGCGCACGGAGCCGCTGAGCACATCGCTCGGACCCGGTGTGACCACATTGATCAAGCCGGCCAGACCGTTGGCACCGTAGAGCGTGCCCTGGGGACCGCGCAGCACTTCGACCTGCTGGATATCGAACAAAGTCGCGGCACCACCGATGCCGCTCAGGTCCACACCATCGACGATCAGTCCAACCGAAGAGTTCAGCGGCTCCGAAAACTGACCGCGCTCACCGATACCCCGAATCTGTACATACCGGCCGCGCGAGGCGCCGCTGGCGAAATTCACATTGGGGATGCGCCCGAGCACTTCCTCCAGGTGTTGCACCACAACCGCACTGTCGCTGGGTTGCACCACCGAGACACTGGCAGGCAATGCGCCGACGCTGCTGTCGCGGAACTCTGCGGTGACGATCACCTCTTCGATGATGTTGTTGGCGCGTTCAGCCACAACCACGGGGCTGAGCACGCAGCACAGTGCCAAGCAGCACCACGCAAACGGGAAACACGAGGACAGACGAGGTAGGGATACAGACATGACAGGACTCCTTTAGCGGCACGAAACGACCCAAGGAGTGAGGCACTCACCTATCCCTACGCCGGTATCAACCGGATCAGGTTCAAAGGGTCCACCGCTTACGGTGTCTCAGCCAGTTCTGGCACCCCTTAGGACGGCGAGCATTTAACCGCAAAAACTCCAGGGTTACAAACCAGGATCTGACAATGCGAGGAACAGACGTCTTCAGAGTTTGATCAGACGATTGTCAGTCCAGGTGAGATGTAATGGCATTACACGACAGTGATAAGTGAGTAGAGAGCGATCCTACCGACCGCGCCGGTGGGTGGATCACCTGGACAGCACGAACAAAAACCAGGAATCACCCCAACTAGCCACCTCACACAACCACCCAGGAACAAACAACCCAAGGAAAGGTGAATTTATGAACCTGCATCAATCCCGCCGCAGTCTTGCCTACCAGGTGCGAGCGCAAGCCGCAGAGCTTGCCCACCACCGCGTGCATCCCGAACACCGCGCCAACGGCGACGAGTTGCGCCACCGTCACGGGGACCCCAAACACCCCAACCATGGCAAAGCCAACTACGTGATGACCTATACGAAAGGCCTGCCCCATGACTATGTCACCGGCCTGGTCAAAGACCCCGATGACGTCCAGACATTTGTCAAAGCCATCGACTCCGGCGATCCCAGGGACTTCATCGATGCCCCCCTGGGCGCCTGTCTCGATGAACACTATCTGGCCACCCTGACGGCCGCTGAGAAGAAGAAGATTCTGTCCGAATGTTGTACGGCCACCTACGGCGCGTACTGGTTCAGCCACAAGGCCAAGCAAGGCGCCACCAAACCTGGTACGAAAGGCGGCGAGCCGGTGGACGTGCGAGCTTGGGAGAGCCAAGGTGCGGGCAATACCTTCGACCTGGAAGGTCCGGACGCTCAGGCGGTCACCATGCCGCCAGCCCCGCAACTCGGCTCGGACGAACTGACCGCCGAGATGGCTGAGGTCTACGGCCAGGCGTTGCTGCGCGACATCCCATTCACCGCTTTGATGTGCAAGCCGACGACCGCTCGCGGCGATAACCTGGCGGTCAAGAAGGTCATCGATCGGCTGAACAAACTGTCGTGGTTCGCAGACGACGACTGCTGCCGGGAGCCCGCCGAACGCGCGAGAAGTCGTGGGCCGCTGACCTTGCAGAACGCCTTTCGCGGCATCACCCCTGGCGATGAAGTCGGCCCGTACATCAGCCAGTTTCTGCTCTCTGGCAACGGCGGGGTCAACGGCATGGATAACGCGCACGACAACGCCGACGGCTACATCGCCTACGGGGCGATCCGGGCAGATCAGCGGGTCCGTGTAGCCACGCCGCACGAAGACCACATGACGCTCTGGTCGGAGTGGTTCGACGTGCAGAACGGTGCGGATCTGCGCGGTTTCGAGTCCTACCCCGATTGTGGCGATGCGGGCTATCGATTCATCACCACACCCAGGGATCTGGCCACCTACGTGCACTACGATGCGTTGTACGAAGCCTACCTGAACGCCTGTCTGATCATGCTGGGCGCACGCATTCCCCTCGATCCGGGTATCCCGTTCCAGGCCAAGGACCTGATCGATCACCAACAGGGCTTTGCCCACTTCGGCGGGCCCCACATCCTGTCGCTGGTCACCGAGGTGGCCACCCGGGCGTTGAAGGCCGTGCGCTACCAGAAGTTCAACATCCATCGCCGGGCCCGCCCAGAGGTGTTGGCGGCACGCATGGAGAAAGCGGCGCTGTTGCGCAAAGACAATCCGGCGGTCGGCACCACGTTCGACGCCCTCAAAAACTGTGGCCTGCTGGAACTGGTCAAGGACCACAACGTGGCCAACAACAAGGGCGCCAAAGGCAAAGCCGCTGACAAAGCCGACTATCTTTTGCCGATGGCCTTTTGTGAGGGTTCGCCGATGCATCCCGCCTACGGTGCCGGTCACGCGACGGTTGCCGGCGCCTGCGTGACCATTTTGAAGGCTTTCTTCGACCACGGTGCACCGCTGTCGCTGGTGAAGCCCAACCGTCCGGACCTTGCATTTGTGCCCACCGCCGACGGTCAGAAACTGGTACCGGTCGACGTCGTGGCACCGTCCGCGACCAAACCGAACGAGTGCGAGAAGGCCGTCCTGACAGTGGAAGGTGAACTCAATAAGCTCGCCTCCAACATCTCGATCGGCCGCGACTGGGCTGGCGTGCACTACTTCACCGACTACATCGAGTCGATACGGATGGGCGAACGCATCGCGAT
>JBCCHL010000130.1:0-13611 GCA_039028775.1 Pseudomonadota bacterium
CACCCCGAACTGATACGGGTTGATGCCCAGGTCGGCTTCGAGTTCTAGGCCGTTGCGCAAGCCGGACCGCATGTAGTCGCCGCTGCTGGCCGCGTATGCCTTGGTCCGCACCCGCTGGATGTAGAACGGGTAAATTTCGAAATCGGCGAACGGGTCGTCCGGAGAGAGATCTGGGTGGGTTTCGGAATCGCCTTTGTACTGAGTGACCTCCGCGACGGTCTCCCATCGGCTGCGCGCCTCAGCGTAGGCGCGATCGATAGGCTCGCCTTTGAGCGCTTTTTTACCAAACATATAGCCCTTGGAGATGTTCGGGTTATGGGGGATGGCGACAAAGTTGGCGCCGGTTGCCGCGGAAGTCTGGTCGAGCCAGCGCCACAGATCGCTGGGGTAGGGGCTTTGATTGGAGCCGAATGGCAGGAACTGACCGGCAGTTTCCCCATCAGCGTCGGTCATCACCACGCGATGGAGGTTGGAGCCGCCCGGGATGCTGCTCCATTCCCAGCCAAGAATGGTGCTGAATTTACCCGGCTGATTGTGTTTCTCGGCGGCCTGGCGGGCCCGCTGCCAGGCGTTGGTTGCCGAAACCGCTGCGCCGGGTTGGGTGGCCGCACCGATGTTCTCCACCCAGGCTTTGGCGGATTCTGTTGGGTCCGCATCAGGGGGCAGTTGCTCGACAAAAAACTCTGGCCCATTCCCACTGTCGATCGCTTCGCGAATCTCACGCTCGGCCCACCAGAAACCGATGGACTCTAGTACGCCCGGGTCTTCCACCTGCACGCCATCGAGATAGATGTCGCGCAGTCCGCCGTAAAACTCTGCGTGGTCGGAGATCACCAGAAAGTCCAACGGCGTCTGGATCTGCACGCGTGCGCGCGTATACGGATGGATAACCGGTAGGCCCTGCGCCCAACGATAGGCGGTGTCCGGGTCGGCCGACAGGTTGCCGTTCAGAAAGGCGTCGAACGAATAAGAGGTATGGAGATGGGTATCTCCCCATAGCAGCTGTTTTTGTTCGGCTGCGTGCGTACTTGTGGTGGCACATACCATCGCGAGAATGGCTGGTAACGCGATCGACTTCAATGTTCAGACCTCTCTGGCAAACTGTGCAATGTTGGCCGCGGTATCGCGGCTGATTTCCGGCGACGCGGCGGCAAAAACTTCGCTGCCATGGATGGTGCCCATCATCTGGCGGCAACGGGCGTGGACGCCAGCGCGCAGCAACAGACGATAAAACTCGATGCCCTCGTCGCGCAGCGGGTCGCACTCGTTCACACTGATCATGGTGGGCACCAGGTCCGCAACGTCTTCTGCGCTTGCAAAACTCGGCCACGCCAACGGATTTTGCGCTTCGAATTCAGCGTACCCGTATGCCATGGCGCCACGGTTGTTGTGCAGATGCAGCAGGATGCCATCGTTCTCGGTCGATGACGGATAGCGCTCCTGCGGCCATTTGCCCGCGATGTAAGGGCACAGGGCATAGAGGCCTTTGATCAAGCTCAGATCCCCGTCCTGCTTCAGCTTCATGCCGGTGGCCAGCGTCAGGTTGCCGCCGCCGCTTTCGCCCGCGACGATGATCCGGTCGGGATCGATGTGCAACTCCCCCGCCTGGCTGACAAGCCACTTCACGCCTGACACGCAGTCGTTCAAGCCGGCGGGGAAGGGGGCCACTTCCGGGGCGGACGAAGCGTGCAGGCAATTGCGAAAATCGACCATGGCAACCGCCACACCCTGAGCGGCGATGATTCTGCCCCAGGCGCGATAGATGCCGTCGTAGCACGACATGCTCTGCATGCCGCCGCCATGAATGTAGTACACGCAAGGCAGGCGCTCATCCCCTTGGGGGCGGATAAAACGCACGTTGATCGTGTTGTTGTCAGGCGCAGAGGTAAAGGTGTGCTCGCTGACGTGGAGTCCTTCCGAGGGAGCGATCTCCTCGCTGTCCATCATCTCAAGGCCCTGGCGCATCATCGCCATCTGCTGCTGGGACGCCTCGCTCGCGGCCTCCGCCAGGAGCACATCCCGATCCTCGACATCGCTTTGTGGGGCGCTGGGAAACATGGCCATCGCGGCTTTGATGCGTGGGTCGATGCGTGGATCGTCGGCTATCTTGCTCATTTTGGTCCTATACGTGGATTGGTTTGATCACGCGGAAGCGCGTGTAAACTGTTCGTAGTCTTCGAGGCTCAGCTCGTGGGTGACCGACCAGTATTCCTGCAGGCTGAAGGGCGAGTTGTTCACCACGCGACCTTCGCTGTTCTTATACCAGCTCTCAACCCCGGGATGCCCCCAGGCCAGTGTGCGGGAAATCGATTGCACCCGTTCGTTGTAGGCGGCGTTGACCTCGCGCTTCACATCGATGGCGGCGATCGATCGATTGATCAGGGCGCTGATGGCCTGCATCACATAGTGTATCTGGCACTCGACCTGATAGATGATGCTGCCGCCATGGACGATGTTGGTGTTCGGTCCGTACAGGCAGAACAGGTTTGGAAACCCGGGCACGCTGATGCCTTTATAGGCGTTCGCGCTCTCGCCCCAGACCTCGCTCAAAACGGCGCCGTCTTTGCCCTGGATGGCTATGGGCCAAAGGAAGTTATTCGATTGAAAGCCGGTGGCGAGGATCAGGATGTCGACTTCGTGCAGCGTGCCGTCTGCGGTGACCACCCCCTCGGGGACAATTTTCGTGATCGCATCTGTGATCAGGTCGACATTGTCACGTGCGAGGGTTTCGTACCAACCATTGTCGACAATCAGGCGTTTACCCCACACTGGGAATTCCGGTACACACTTCTCCACGTAGTGGGTTTTCTCCCCCAGGCCGTCCTTGATAAAACCGGTCAGCGCTTCCCGCATGCCGTGGTTGACCTCGTTCATCGACAGGGACGGTTGGTCCCATTCGGGGTCTGCCACGACCGCCGGCCACGAGCGGTCACCGAAGGTGAGGATCATGCGCGCGCGGTGAAAAGCGGCGTAGAATGGGATGTGATTCAGGGCCCATAGCTGACCGTCTTCCACCGGGCGGTAGTAGTCACGGGCGGGTGCGACCCAATGCGGGGAGCGTTGAAATACCACCGCACGTTCAGCCACCGCTGCCGTCCTGGGTAACAACTGCACACACGAGCAGCCGGTACCGATCACGGCCACGCCTTTACCCTTGATATCCACGTCATCGCGCCAGCGGGCGGAGTGCCACATCTCACCCGCGAAGTGCTCCAGGCCTTCGATGTCGGGCAGCGCCGGGCGATTCAGCTGACCGACCGCGCTGACCAAAGCGTTGCCGGTCAGCGTCGCGGTGCCGTCGGGTCCACTGACCTCTACCCGCCAGACGTGGTTTGTCTCGTCGTAGCGGGCCTCGGTCACTTCGGTGTTGAAACGGACATGATCGCGTACATCGAACTGGTCGGCGCAGGCATCGAAATACGCATGCAACTCGTCGCGTTTGGAAAAATAACCGGACCAGTTCGGGTTGCGATTGAATGAATAGGAATAGTAGTGGTTCGGCGTATCCACGCCGCAATCGGGGTACGTGTTCTCATACCAGGTGCCGCCGACCTGATCGTTCTTCTCGATGATCGTGAAATTGATTCCGGCGGCTTTGAGTTTGGCGGCAATCCCAAGGCCGGACATGCCGGCGCCAATGATCAGCACCTGGAAGTCCGGATCGACCGACTGCAACGTGTCCTGCCACTGCGCGTCGCGATTCCGGAAACCGGTCTCTTCCATCAGCATGGCCGCGTAACCCTCGTTCACTTCTTCGGCGACGGAGAAGCTCAGCATGCGCTGCAGGCGGGCCTGATCCGGCGCGGCGGGGATCGCCCGCTTACCATCGCGTACTTCGCCGATGATGCGTACCGCAGCCTCGCGAATCTCGTTTTGGACCTTGTCGGTAAAGCGGCCGCTATCGTCGGGGAATAGGGAGCCTTCGGGGGCTTCGATGGGCGCGGGCTGAAAGTGATCGTTCAGCCACTCATCGCTGTCGGTCAGGCTGGCCAGTACCAAAAGGAGGCTGGGCAGGTTAACTTCCTGCAGCGCGCGCCGCAGGTCGGTGTCGTCGCCTGGTATCGATGCATGTGGTGCCATTCCGCGTTCCCCTCTCACGCTGTCTCGGCGGACGATGCTAGCAGAATCCCCACGGCGATATATGGCGGAAGCGACGTGAATTGGTATTGATTATCATTTGCCTCTAAACTGTTGCGCTGAAAAGCCTCTCATAAATCGAGCATAACAATGGAGTCAGACCTCATGCTTAGAATTGCCACTTTCCTTTCGCTTTGCCTTTCCCTGCCAGCCTACGCTCATCATGGTGGTACTCACGGCATCGCGACCGACCCGGCGAGCCTCGCCGTGGTATTGGGTGCCATCCTCTTTGCGGTGCTGGGAGCACGCCTCGCTGCGCGCCGCCAAGCCAAAGTAACCAAATCGAATTAAGGAAAACGCGATGAACCTCTTTACCGCTAAGCCGACGCTCGCGCACGCCCATTGCGATGTGCCTTGCGGCATTTACGATCCCGTCGAGGCGCAAACCCAGGCCCTGTCTGTCACGCGTTTTCTGGATTTGCTGGCCGAATATGAAGGTGCCGAGCTCGGTCTGGCCGACCATGCGCGGATCGCGCGTCTGGTCGCCAACAAAGAAACCCACGCGGCTGCCGTCAAAGACGCGGTGGTCGTGATCTGGGGGGATTACTTCAAACCCAATCACTTTGCCGACCACCCGGAACTGCATACCCTGACCCACGACATCATGCAGACCGCTTCGAAGTGCAAGCAGGGACTCGATCCGGCGGATGGCCGCAAGCTGGTCGAGCTGATCAACCAGTTTGCGGAAGTGTTCTGGCGCTCAAAAGGTGTGGCTACCGAAACGGTGACCGTGCCATATGAGCCGAAGCTCGACGTGGTTCGTCCTGTCGCAGGCTGATTGTGCCGCGAGCGCACCCGCGCCTCGCGCGTGCGCTCTGCACACCCGCGTTTGTTGTCGGTCGTATCCTGCGTTTGACCGTCTCGCCCGCAGGTTTCCCTGCCGAAGGCCGATTGAGCTCGGCTGACGTGTGGTTCGCTAACTACATCGTTGCTGGCGACAGCATGCATCCCACCCTAAATTCGCGGGACGTGGTGTTGGCACTGCGGGTGCCCGCATGGCTGTTGCGCTCAGGCCAGATTGTGGTCGCCCAACCGCAACATGCACCGGTGATCATCAAGCGGGTGGCGGCGGTGCACCCGGATCGCAGACTGAGCCTTGTTTCTGACAATGCGGACACGACGTCTGCCTACACCCAACAGCCCCTGCCTGCGGCCTGCGTGCTGGGACTGGTGGTGTGGGTATATGGCCGGGGGCGCGTCGAAAAGCCTACCGGTACCACGGCTCGTTGAGGACTGCTTAAGCGAGGTAGCCCGCGCTTGGGTGAGGGTCACGCGCGGGTCTGTGCGTGTGTGCGGTTCAAGCCGCGTGCTCAACCGGCATAGTCAGTACCATAGCTTTCTGCGCGCACGGCTCGAGATACCTGCGTGCATACTTCGCACGACAACAGACGATATTAATCGCGAGCCACCGCCGTAGTACCACCGCGACCCTCTCACAACTTCAGCACCCTAGGGTACGTCTGTACTTTCTACCAACCGTAAGGCGCCGATATTTCGGCTGTATAGCTGGGATGTGTCCGCGGGTGGACGAGTTTGTTTCAAAGCATTGCAGTGGCCCACTAAATCAATGAGAATACGAATGAGAACGATTCTCATTATCAATTAAGCTTACGATTCAAACAGCAGCTTGAGGTTCACACCATGCAACGCTCCTTTCCTGTGCTTGTCTGTATTCTTGTCAGCGCGCTGGTTCTGCCCCCCCCGGCTCGCGCCCAATCAGCCGACCCGGGCTACGACGAAGAAATTGTTGTGGTCGGTCGGGCGCAGACCTTTTATCTGCAGTCGGATACCCGCCTGGGCGCAAAGATCGATCTCGATGTGGTGGACTTGCCACAGTCGGTGCAGATTCTCACCAAACAGTTGATCATCGATCAGGCTGCGCGCGACATCACCGATCTGTATCGCTCGATCGCCGGGGTGAGCGAGTTCAGCTACTCAGGTGTCACCTTCCGCGGTTTCCGCGACAGCGGCAACGTGTTCTACGATGGGGTGCGAGGCGACCCCTACTCAGGCTTTTCCGTGCCGCAGTTATTTAACATCGAGCGGGTGGAGGTGCTCAAAGGCCCATCCGCAGCGCTCTATGGCAGCGGCGAACCCGGGGGCATGATCAACTACGTCACCAAGAAACCCCGATTTGAAACGACGCGCGACTTTGCCGCCACCGCGGGGAACTACTCGCTGTACGGTGCTTCGGCAGACGCGACCGGTGCGCTCGCAGAAAATGTGGCCTACCGAGTGGGCGCATTCTATGAATCCCAGGATAGCTTTCGGCGCAACGCGGACGAGACCAATCTGGAAGTTGCCACAGGCGTGTTATGGCGGCTCGGGGATGCCACCGAACTCACTGCATCGGTGAACTATGTCGAGCAGGAACTCGGCGGGCATCGGCTGCGTGGTGTCTTGGCGGACGACGACGGCGACTTCATCGTGGGCCGCTCTTTCAACACCAACGAATCGTCCGACTTTCAGGACCTGCAGGCGCTGGTCGGCCAATTGAATCTGAAACACGACTTTTCCGAGACGTTGCAGGTCTCCGCGACGTTGCGCTATCTCGATAACGAACGTGAGCAGGGTTATCACGAACCGCGCGGCTGGGTCGATGCGAACGGCGATGGGGATGCCAACCAGGCGGATGGCACCATTCGGAGGGAGTATCGTGATCAGTTTCGCGCCAATGAGGAAACCAGTCTGACCATCGACGTCACCAAGGACTTTACGTTCAACGACATGGCCCATACCTTCCTCGCCGGTGCTGACTATCATGTCGTCGATACCGAATACGACTACCTGCGCGCGCGCTACGCGGCCGACGGGGTGGTCGATCTCAACGTCTACGACCGCAACTATGGCATCACCAATCCCGCCACGTATAACCTCACCGACCTCAACCGCGACGGCGTGGAGGTGCGACGCTATGGTTTCTATGTCCAGGACTACGTCCGTCTCAACGAGGCCTGGGCCGTGATGCTCGGGGTGCGTTACGATGACTTTGAAGATGAAGACAAATCTGACGGCTATTCATTTTCCGACGATCATCTCAGCCCCCGGCTGGGCATCACCTTCAGACCCGCGGCCAACACCACGTTCTACCTCAACTACTCGGAGAGCTTTAAACCCGCGAGTCTCGGTGCGCAGGAGGACGTAGAGGGTGACAGTGCTCTCGACCCGGAGCGTGGCACTCAGTGGGAACTGGGTTGGAAGCAACAGTGGTTGGAGGGGCAACTGCTGAGCACGGTTGCCGTCTATCAGATTGTTAAGGAAGATCTGGCGCTGACGAATCCGCTGGACACCGGCCCCGGCGATGGTCAGCCGGAGCTGATCAATCTGGGTGAGGTGGAGAGTCAGGGGGCTGAGTTCACGCTGGTCGGTGATCTCACGCAGAACTGGACCATGACTGCCAACTACGCCTGGAACGATACCGAGGTGGTGGAGGGCAGTAGCATTCGTAACACGTTTGGCGACGGTAGCGAGTTTGTCAACGCCCCGGAGCATCAGGTGGGTCTGTGGACGCGCTACGACTTCGACAGGCTCAACTCATCGATCGCCTTCGGGGTGGATTACGTCAGCGAACAGCGCAGCTTCAACGATCAGATGGTCAAAGCGTATACCACGGTGGATGCCAGCTGGACCACCAGTTGGGAGCGGATCACGCTGCAGATCAACGCGACCAATTTGTTCGATAAAGAGTACGCGGTCAGCGGTTTTCTCGAGCGGACCGGACACTTCCCGGGCGCACCGCGAGAGATTGTTGCGCAACTGCGGTATCAGTTTTAGAGCTGTAACGAAGGGTCTAGAACCGCAAGGTGGGGAGGGGCGCGATAACCGGCGCCGCTGCCGTCTGTCCCGGACGTTTAAACGTCGTTTACCCGCTTTTCCGGTTGCAATTTGGGTGCGATATTGACGGTTGAAGCGTCTGGCGAAGGCCCGTAGAATACGCGCACTTTTTTTGGTGCCCCCGCTTTTGTGGTTGGGGCGATGTGCTGAAAGCTAGAGGCTGGCGCTAAAAACGCCGGCCTTTTTGCGCTGGGTTAACCCGTTTGTGTGGGCCGCCGAGTGGGCCTTACGGTACTGGACAGACCGGAAAAAGAGTAAGAAGTGTTCCCTAAATTATTGATTTATAACACTTTGAAAATGACATCACCGAACCGGGCGTGTTATCCCCGGGAATTGGAGAGGCTTATCTTAGAAGAATTACAAGGAGATTCTCATTAAGAAAGGTACCAAGCGTGCTGAACGATCATTGCTGAACGAGGACATTCGTTCGAGCAGTGTGCGTTTAGTAGGAGCTGACGGCAGTCAGCGTGGCATAGTGAGTCGCGATGATGCGTTGGCGGAAGCGAGAGCTTCGGGATTAGACCTGGTGCTGGTAGCACCGGAGGCCGATCCGCCGGTTTGCAAGGTGATGGACTATGGGAAGCATCTGTTTGAGCTGAAGAAAACGCGTGCAGCGCAGCGCAAGAAGCAGAAGCAGATCCAAGTCAAAGAAATGAAATTTCGACCTGGCACAGAGGAAGGCGATTATCAGGTAAAACTACGCAACCTGAAGCGCTTTTTAGAAGAAGGAGACAAGACCAAGGTGTCGCTACGATTTCGCGGGCGGGAAGTAGTCCACCCCGAAATTGGCATGAACCTGATGTCACGTATCGCTGAAGATCTGGACGAACTGGCTCAGATCGAGTCCGAACCCAAGTTCGAAGGGCGACAAGTGATCATGGTGCTGGCACCGCGAAAGAAAAAGAAGTAGCGACGCTGCCTTTTTAATCTTCGTAAGTCTCAAGAACAACAAGAGCTGTAACAAACAGCCACCCGTTTCTACACAAGGCAATGCACGTTGTGCATGCCGGTAGGTGGCAGAAACGCCTTTGTGAACGGTTGAAAACGGCAACACCAGTTGCCGGTGTGTTAACCAATAGCGTGGAGAATGGCAAAAATGCCTAAGCTCAAAACCAACCGTGGTGCAGCGAAGCGGTTTCGTCGCACGTCCAGCGGGTACAAACACCGCAAGACCAATCGTAATCATATTCTGACCAAGAAGGGCACCAAGCGTAAGCGTCAGCTGCGTGGCTACCAAGGCGTCGCGGCGGCTGATGTGCCCGCGTTGGACAGAATGTTACCTACTAAAGCTCGATAGGCTTAAGGAACAAATCATGCCCAGAATCAAGCGTGGCGTGGCATCCAGAGCCCGTCGAAAAAAAGTTTTAAAGCAGGCGCGCGGTTATTACGGCGCCCGGAGTCGAACCTTTCGCGTCGCGAAACAAGCGGTCATCAAGGCCGGGCAGTACGCCTATCGCGACCGGCGTCAACGCAAGCGTCAGTTCCGCCAGTTATGGATCGTGCGCATCAACGCTGCTGCACGTGAACACGGCCTGTCCTACAGCCGCTTTATCGCCGGTCTCAAAGAGGCAGGTGTAGAGGTGGACCGTAAGGTTCTGGCCGATATCGCAATGCATGAGAAAGACGCATTTGCGGCATTGGTCGAGCGCGCGAAAGCAGCTTAAACGCACGCGCCGCACAATCTAGACCGCCCTTGGAGACCATAATACGGGCCTTCCCGGGGCGGTGTGTCGAGTTTGTACCGACACTTAAAACAAGGGAAGACAACTTCCCTTTTTTTCTGCCTGGGGGTAAGACAGGCGGGAGCCCTGAAAGGGTGAGAGGAACAGGAAATCACTATGGATACCGATGCCATTGTCGAGACTGCGAAAGGCGCGATTGCTGCCGCGAGCGATCTGGCCGCGCTGGACGAGGTGCGCGTACAGTACCTTGGCAAGAAGGGTAAGTTGACCGCCTTGTTGAAACAACTCGGCGCGCTGAGTGCAGAAGAGCGCCCGGCTGCGGGCGCCAAGATCAACGAAGCCAAGCAGGCGGTCCAGGGTGCGATCGAGGCGCGCAAGGCGACCCTGCAGAACGAACAACTCAGCGCCCAACTCAAGTCGGATGCCGTGGACATCAGCCTCCCTGGGCGGGGGGGTCAATTGGGTGGGCTGCATCCGGTCACCCAAGCCATGTATCGCATCGAGGACATCTTTGTCGGTGCGGGTTATGACGTGGTTGCCGGTCCCGAGATCGAAAACGACTACTACAACTTTGAGGCGCTCAACATTCCCGCACACCATCCCGCACGGGCGATGCACGACACCTTCTATTTTGCGGATGGCAGCCTGTTGCGCACCCATACATCGCCGAGCCAAGTCCACACCATGGAAAAGCAGGCGCCGCCGATTCGGGTGATCTGTCCCGGCCGGGTTTATCGGCGCGATTGGGATGTTACCCACAGTCCGATGTTCCACCAGGTGGAGGGTCTGGTTGTGGATCGTGGCATCAGTTTTGCCGACCTGAAAGGGACGGTGACAGACTTTTTGCAGCGTTTCTTCGAAAAAGATCTGAAGGTGCGCTTCCGTCCGTCCTACTTTCCGTTCACGGAACCGTCGGCGGAAGCGGACGTCGAGTGCGTGAAATGTGAGGGCCGCGGGTGTCGCATCTGCAGCCAGACCGGCTGGCTCGAGGTCCTCGGCTGCGGTCTTGTGCACCCCAACGTCCTGCGCATGTCGGGGATCGACCCCGAGGAGTTTTCCGGCTTTGCATTTGGCTTTGGCGGCGATCGCCTGGCCATGCTGCTCTACGAGGTCGATGACCTGCGGGCGTTCTTCGACAATGACGTGCGTTTTCTGCGCCAATTCAATTAGGGCTAAGACATGAAATTCAGTGAAGCATGGTTGCGCGAATGGGTGGACCCTGGCCTGGATCGGGAACAACTGCTGGCCCAGTTGACGATGGCCGGGTTGGAAGTGGACGGGGTTGAGCCCGTCGCCGGTGAATTCAGCGGTGTTGTGGTCGGGCGTGTCGAAGGTTGTGACAAGCATCCGGATGCCGACAAGTTGTCGGTGTGTGAGGTGTTTGATGGCGAAGCGCGCGTGCAGGTGGTCTGCGGCGCACCTAATGTGCGCCCTGGCTTGACGGTTGCTTTCGCCCGCGTAGGTGCGTTGCTGCCGGACAACTTTAAGATCAAGAAGGCCAAGTTACGCGGGGTTGAGTCCCACGGCATGCTCTGCAGTGCCGCAGAACTCGGCCTCGGGGACGATCACGACGGCATCATGGAGCTGGCGGCGGACGCCCAACCCGGCGCGGATCTTGTCGATCAGCTCCAACTCGCGGACGTGACCATCGATGTTGATCTCACGCCCAATCGTGGCGACTGCCTGAGTCTGAAGGGGCTGGCACGAGAGGTCGGGGTCCTCAATAGCGCTCCCGTGACCTACCCGGAGATTCCGCCGGTGGCGGTGCAAATCGAGGATACCTTCGAGGTTCAACTCGCGGCACCACAAGGCTGCCCGCGCTACCTCGGGCGCGTCATACGTGGTATCGACCTTTCCTGCCCCACGCCGCTGTGGATGGCGGAACGCCTGCGCCGCTGTGGCCTGCGCAGCATCGATCCGGTCGTGGATGTGACGAACTACGTGCTGATCGAGTTGGGTCAGCCGATGCACGCGTTCGATTTGAACCAGATCGCCGCGCCGATCATCGTCCGCCAGGCCGAGGCGGGTGAACAGCTTACGCTGCTCGATGGCAGTGAAGTGGCGCTGCGCCCGGAAACGCTGTTGATCACCGACGCCAACGGTCCCGTCGCGATGGCCGGAGTGATGGGCGGTGTGCGCAGCGGGGTGCAACCCAACACCGAAGATGTGTTCCTCGAATGCGCCTACTTCGCGCCCTTGGCCGTTGCCGGAACGGCACGCAGCTACGGCCTGCAGACCGATGCCGCGCATCGCTATGAGCGTGGCGTCGACCATGGCTTGCAGTTCGATGCCATCGAGCGTGCCACGGCACTGCTTCTCGACATCGTCGGCGGTGCCCCCGGTCCCGTGGTCGAAAGCGTTGCGAGCGAGGCGCTGCCCGAGGCCAACGTGGTTTCTCTGCGTCAATCGCGCCTGCACGATCTGTTGGGTGTAGAGATCGACGCGGCGACGGTGGACGATGCTTTCGCACGCCTGGATTTTGCGGTGCTCGACAAGGCGGTAGCGCAAGACACGACCTGGCAGATTCGCGCACCCAGCCATCGCTTCGATATCGCCATCGAGGCGGACCTCGTTGAAGAGATCTGTCGCATCTATGGGTATAACAATGTACCCAGCCGGCAACCGCATACCGCGCTGACCTTGCGGGAAGTACCCCTAAACGCTCGGCCCGAAGCGCGCCTTAAGCGCTTTCTGGCGGGCATGGGTTTGCAGGAGGTCGTGACCTACAGCTTTGTGGACGCCGCGTTGCTCGATCTGTGTGATCCGGGCGCGCAGCCGCTCACCCTGGCTAATCCGATGTCGTCTGATCATGCGACCATGCGCACCAATCTGCTGCCCGGTCTGATCGATGCGGTGCGCAGCAACCAGGCACGCCAGCAGGATCGGGTCGCGTTGTTCGAGTTGGGTTTGGTGTTCAAACCCGAGCCTTCAGGATTACAACAACCGCTGATGCTCGGTGGTGTGCTCTGGGGACGACGCAGCCCTGAGGATTGGCATACGGGCAACGATCTGGTCGACTATTTCGACGTCAAAGCTGTGGTGGATGCGTTGTTGGCGCAGAGTGGCGTGCAGGCGCAATTCCGGCGCAGTGAAGATTCGGTCATGCATCCCGGACAAGCGGCCGACATTCTTGTTGCCGATCGTGTGGTTGGCCGCGTGGGCAGAATCCACCCGGAGGTTGAAGCCAATCTGGATCTGCAGGGGGCGTACGTGTTCGAGATTGCCGGAGATGTGGTGCTCGGTGACGCCAAACCGCTGCACACCGGCGTCTCCAAGTATCCGTCGGTGCGACGCGATCTGGCGGTCGTCTTAGCGCGGGACGTGGCGGCTGCAGACGTCGAGACGGCGATGACCGAGGCGTTGGGCGAGGAACTGACGGAGTTCAGAGTCTTTGATGTCTATGCGGGCAAAGGCATTGATTCTAATGAAAAAAGTCTAGCCATAGGCTTGACGTTACAAAGCCAAACGGCGACCCTTACGGAGAAGGACATTACACGATTGGCTGATTTGGCGCTGACAACGTTAGAACAAAAATTTGGCGCCAGACTGAGATAAATCGGACTGACAATAACAAGAACGACGTAACACATCGTGATAGAAAGGGTTACGTAAACAAAACTGCATAAAAAGCCGTCTTTATTGAGCAAAACGCATGTCGCGGCGTGACAAGGTCCATACGCTGATATGACGGTGCTCAAAGGCAGGCTGCAAAGTGCATCTCGCGCGCTCGGCGGTGACACCCAGGGTGTGACGTGTTGAGTAGCGGGTTGCGTGCTGCGGTTGCGATGATTGTCATCCTCGAGCCTCTGAAACATGCGCTTTCAGAGGCATAACGTTTCAGCCCCATGTCTTCCTCAGACCGGAAAAGGTCTCACGAAGCCCTGGGTGGGGACAGTCGTAACAATTACGTACACGTAGACCTGGGGTAGGCGAATTGGGCGCACTCACCAAAGCGAAA
>JBCCHL010000131.1:0-13530 GCA_039028775.1 Pseudomonadota bacterium
AAGAGATGCAAAATTTCTCAGCGCCCCGGCACCGGCTAGCTACTCCAAAGCAAAGTAGCTCAACCACAGAGATTTCTCGTGGCCTTGATCCCTGATCGACAGACATGAGACACGTTGTAATTACGGGCGCCGGGGGCGGCCTTGGTTATGAGTGCGCCAAGTACTTCGGCGAACAGGGCGACACGGTATACCTACTGTGTCGCAATCAGGCCAAGGCACAGCGCGCCGCCGACGAAATCAGTGCTCGGTATTCTCAAGCCCAACCGATTCCGTTGGGTGCGGAGCTGGGGGACCTCGAGCAGGTACGCGCAGCAGCGGCGGCGCTTCGCGAAAACACCGCGCGACTCGACATCCTGATCAACAACGCCGGCGTCATGGCCGTACCCTTCGCCCAGAGCGCCCAGGGTGTCGAGATGCAGTTCGCGGTGAATCACCTTGCACACTTTGTGTTGACGCGCGAGATATTGCACCTGTTCCCAGAGCAGAGCACCAGCCGTATCGTGAACGTCAGCAGCCTGGCCCACCACCAGGCGCGCGCGCAACCCGTCTGGAATCCTGGGCGAGACGCATACGGTCCCTGGCAGGCTTATGCCAACAGCAAGTTGGCAAACCTTCTGTTCAGTCTGGGGTTGAGTCGCGAACTGCAGAATAACGGTCGCAACCTGCGTGTGGTGACATGTCATCCAGGCTACACCGCGACCAACATCGCGTCTGGCCTCGGGGCTCTGGGGACGCTAGGCAATCGATTGCTGGCGCAATCCCCGCGGGCGGGTATAGATCCGATCATCCACGCGGCTACTGCCGACGTTGCGTCCGCAAGTTATTGGGGACCGGTCTATTTCGAGCTTCGGGGTCCCGTCGCACCGGCACGGCAGAGCGCACGCGCACAGAGCACTGCGCTGGCCGCGCGCCTGTGGAAAGAGAGTCTACAGCTCAGCGGCTAGACTGATCTGCGGCCAGCGGGACCTGCCAATCTTGCGGCATCATTTTGAAGTCGAAGAAAGGCTGTTCGTCACCGGCATCGATGGCGTCCTGCACCTGCTTGTAGAACTCTCCGCCCGCCTTGTTGGAGAACGTAATGTCTACCGCACCGTCTCCCTGCGCATCGTCGGCGCGGCGCGGACGCTCACAGTATTCTGGAAAGGTCGCCTCGCCAGCGTGACCCGAGGCGTAGCCCTTGGCGAACATCTGCTTGAGCAAGCCAAAACCGTCGTCCTGCACCAGCACGTCACCGCGCGGATGACCGCCCAGGGACTTCATATGCCCGATGAAGCGCTCGAGATTGTGGCAGTCGTAAGCCACGTGCTGACAACTGTGATCGCCATGCCGTTCGACAAAGGTGGTGACCTGTGACTTCTGCGCGCGGTCGATGCCTTCGATCAGAGCGATGCCAAAGTCGCCAAAGTCGATACACCAGATTTTCATGCTGCTGTTGGGGTCGTCGGGGCGGGCATCATCGATGCGCTTGAGAAGGCGACCGCCTTCCACTTCGATGTGAAACCAGGCCCATTGCTCGATCTTGCCCTGTGCCACGGCATAGGCCACATGATCAATTTTCTTGAGGTGGGAACGACGGGGTGTCACGTCTTGAACCGGGGATTCGCTCGGCATGCTTGCGGCCATTTCCTAGAACTCCTCACAGCTGAAATCGATGCCATAAATTCTAGGCGATAATCGTAGCGCGAGGCGCGCGTTTCACGCGCGATTGCCGTATTTATTCGCAGTATTTTGGTATTTTACGTCATATTTTCGCCTGAATACTGTGCAACAGTGTATCTTTGCGATATGTTTAGCCCATGGACCGATACGATCAACAGATTCTCCAAGCGCTGCGAGATGACGGCAGAATGTCCTGGTCGAGCCTCGCCCAGCACATCCACCTGTCAGCGAGCGCCTGCCAGCGACGCGTGGAACAGCTCCTGCAACGCGGTGTCATCGAACGCTTCACCATCAAAATCAACGACGCCGCTTTGGGCCACGGCGTGAAGGCTTTTGTTGCGGTGAATGTAGAGCGCAACGCGCCGGACAGCGCACTCGATTTTCGGAACCGTATCGCCGATCACCCGATGGTACAGAGCGTTCATATGCTCGCGGGTAACGTAGATTTCTTGCTCGAAGTTCTGGCGGCGGACATCGAGGCGTTCGGCATGTTTGTCGACACCGAGTTGCTGACCATGCCCGGCGTGCGCGATGCCACATCCTCGATCGTCTTGAAACAGATCAAGACCCACGCACCGGTCATCCCGGGTGGCTGAGCAGAGTTTGCTGGGCGACTTGGCACCGGAAGTATTTCTGTCCGACTACTGGCAGCAGCAGCCGCTGCTGATCCGCGACGCCGCGCCAAACTGGCATTCGCCCCTGACCCCAGAAGAATTGGCGGGTCTCGCGCTCGAAGAAGAAGTGGAGTCGCGGTTGATCACCCACAAGAATAATCAATGGGCCCTGCGCCACGGACCTTTTGTCGAGGCCGACTTCACCGGCATGCCGCCACAGGATTGGACGCTGTTGGTACAGGCCGTGGACCTTTGGGTGGACGAGGTGGCACAGTTGAAGGCACGGGTAGATTTCCTACCCGCCTGGCGCCTGGACGACATCATGGTCAGCTTTGCCACCACCGGTGGCGGGGTCGGCCCGCACTTCGATCACTACGATGTATTTCTCCTGCAGGTCGAAGGAGAGCGCGAATGGCAACTGGGAGAACGCTGCGACGTAGATGAACAGCTACGTGAAGACGGTGACTTGCACCTGCTGGACCGATTCGAGGCGAGTGCCAAGTATGTGCTTCGTCCCGGTGACGCCCTTTATCTACCACCCCGATACGCGCACTGGGGGACCGCGCTGACAGATGGACTCACGTATTCGATCGGTTTTCGTGCGCCTACGTTGAGTGAAATGTTAGATGATTTAGTGATGGAACTGCAGAGCCAGAACAGAGAAGCTTATCTGCGCGATCCGCCTCTATCGCCCACTATGGCCAGCGACGCCATCGACCCGGCTTTCGTGGAACAAGCGCAGGCGATGTTCAGGGAGCTGATCGCGGACGATGCATTTTTTGCGGATTGGCTAGCGCGCTACATGACCATCCCAAAATACCCGCACTACGCCCACCTGACCGACGAACGAAGACACGCAACGGTGGCGGGTCGTCGCTATGTAAACGGGGAACCTGAGGAAGACTGACGCCGGGGCTTTACCTCAGCCGGGCGCGGAGACCAATTCGGCCAGGGGCTTGTACGCAGTTCGCACTTGCAGCTGCGGTGCACGGGTATCGGTCCAGGCATAGATCAACCGGGTATCGATGACAGCGATCTGGGCAAATCCCGCCCGTCGCGAGGTGTCGACCTCCGCCAGCGTGTGAACGGCATGCTTCTCACCCGACCAGGAAACAAACCGAGCATGTACACCCCCTGCCCCCATCCAACTCACCACCACACCCTGCGCAAACGCACTGGCATCCACGCGACCGATCACATTGCTATCCGCGATGTCAAGAACTTCGAAGCTCTCCCCGCCCTGGGAAGACAATGCGAGCCGCACGCGGGGCGAAGGCATGCCGGTGAACCAGGCAAGAGCGAGTCGTGAATCGTGGGCCGACAGCACCGGACCGTTGACCGGGCAGCCCGTGATGCGCCAACCGTCGGCGGCTACCGGGCCCAGGACCTGCCAGCCTGATTCCGTATACTGCGCGATCGAGATGTCTCGTATTTCATCGTCCGCCCGATCGCGATACGCGATCACGGGCTGACCGCCCACAATCGCAGCGGTGGTCTGGCAGCAATCGCATACCCGCTGATCCACGACCACTTCGTCATAGGGCTGACCACGCTCATCGAGGGTGGCACTGCGTAACTCCATCACCCTGAGACCGCGTGGATACTGATTGCCATCCAGCCAGATGGCGCCGAGACCGGCCGCATCTTCAAACAAGCTCACAAAGCCATGCTCCGTCAGCTGCTGATCGGCATGCAGGCGCGTTGGCGGGGTCCATGGGGCATCACGAGCGCGGCGGGCAACGTAAGCGTCGTAGGTAAACCCCGTAGAGGATTTGACCAACCAATGAGCGGCGATACCGCCCTCGCGCAAGGGCAGGACAGAGGCAAAGTCCGCCCAGTTGCGCAGCATGTCCTGGCTACTGACGACGGTTTCGACAGGTCCCCAGACTGCACCATCCAACTGCGCGTAGCGCAAGTGGGTGAGCTCCTCTTCCACTTCGAGAAAGCTCAGGACAAGGCGGCCTTCGCCCCCGCGGACCAGGTTTGGGGTGATACTGTGGGAGCCGGTTTCTAAATCGAGACCGCGTGTCGAACCCTCTTCACAAGCGGACAGACACACAAACCCCACAATTGAAAACAAGCGGACACAAGTATTTTTAGCAATACGACTCACGCGCAATCAACCACGCCGCAGTTGATCCAGCATGCCTGTCTCAGCGTGCACCCACCACTGATTGCGGTCGGGATCGAGCAGCGTAAAGCTGTAGGCGACCACGGACTCCATCACGGCTTGATGCACCTCGGCGCCAGCCTCGACAGCCTGGGCAAACAAACGATCAACGGTGGCGTTGTCCACAACCTGCAACCCCAAGCCGGTAAAGCCACCGCCCTCGAAACGCTCATCCTTGATGTTGACGGATATCTTACTATTGCCCCAGATCAACTCAGCGTGTTCGAGCACGCCCGCCTCATCGGGAGCGCGCCAAGACTCTTCCACCCCGAGGGCAGCATGCGCCCACGTCACCAAGCGTTCCACATCATCGCTCCACAGCAGGACAAAAGCCTCCATTTGTTCAGACATCTCATTCTCCTGACTCATCACATCACCAGTTCTATAATGTGCCCGATACACAGGAGCACCGCCATGAAAATCACACGCATCTACACCGGCGACGATCAACAGTCACACTTCGAAGACGTCGAGATCGAATTGCAAGACCTCGGTCTCGGCGGACGACTTTCGGACGCCTGGCCGGCCAACAGCGTCATTTTCCGGGAAGTCGAAGGCAGCTACGACCTCGACTTCCACAACGCCCCGCGGCGCCAACTGGTCGTCAATCTACAGGGTAGCGTCGAGATCGAAGTCGGCGATGGCACCAAACGTACCCTGGGATCCGGCGAAATCCTCCTCGCCGAGGACACCACCGGCCAAGGACACATCTCGCGGGCCGTAAACGCCGAACCACGCACTTGCCTGTTCATCCCCCTAAACTGAGGACACACCTCCGCGTTCGCTCACCCTAAACTGAGGACACACCTCCGCGTTCGCTAACATGTTAAACTTAATCCGAAGTTGTGGCGTCGAAAGCCGATCTGACGTTGAGGGTTCAACGTCTAACTTGGACCAATGTGAAAAAATAAAGGGGGATTGCGACACGCCGTTAAAATCCTACCGCATGAACTGGCCAGGCTAAGGGATGAACCGGCAAGATTCCTAGCGGTAGACTATCTAGCTGAGTGGTATCTCACGCATCTGAAAACCACGAACATCTATCCACTGTCTGACTAGGCGTTCTGGCCCATAGGCACGCTGTTTTCGTTTGAACAGCTGAGCACGCTCTAGCCACCGCTGAGCTTGATAACCCTCGTCCAAACCCGTCTGAGCTCGAATTCGCGACTCCATGCGCGCCAGGTAACTACCCAATGTGATCGCCGGTCGAAAAAGAGGGCGTATTGATTTAATGCCCGACACTAGTGGTGCAATCGTCTCCGCGAGCAACGCTTCAATCTTCTTGGCGCTGTGCTTGGTGGCTAGCAGTCGCTCGGTAATGCTCGAAGATTCTATGGTCTCGATTTCGGCCGCAAGCTTGGCACGAACAGGATTCAAATCGACGTACTGCATGGCATCAATCATCGCATCCTCATCCAGGAGCGCACCGGAATAAAACCGTTGCTCAAAGAAGTGTCCAGTGCAATCGTCTTCTTGATTCGCCCAGTACGCAATCGGCTGTTTGAGAAACTTCATAAAATACGACAAGGAACCGAGCATCTTACGCTTCTTCGCGAGGACATCAGGTTCCTCGAGCAAGAACTTGTACAGCGCCTCCTTGGCATCTTCATCAATCTCACCGGTTCTTAGCTTTGGTGGGCACAGTTCGCACCAACGATGGGCAACCTCTTCATCTGACCAGCGTTGCGCTTCGTTGGGGTCATACATAAGCACCATATGGAAATGGTTGCTCATGATTGTGTAGCCATACAAATCAATAGGGAACAGGGTTACGAGTAGGTGGATTCGATCGATCAACCAACGCTTACGGTGGGAGTAATCACGCCGAGTTCGCCCGTCCTTTCCACACAAGAAACTGCGCCGCACACAGCGCGACATAATGTGGTACGGCAGTGCCTGTTGAGAGTCGACAAGTTTTTCACGCGGCGTGGTCATGAGCAGATGCTGCCACCAAACGAAAGGCACGGGCATAGGAAATTAGCCGCGTGGAAGGTAGGAGAAGTACCCACGGTCCAGCGGACACTTCGATCAGGCGAAGCAAAACGCTCTCTACACGCGGCCATCCGAACAAGAGCAGCTCACGATATAGTCGGCGGATAAACAACCAAGATCTATGCTGAGAACTCGAAAACAAGTTACCCGACGTTGGTGTGTGTCCTCAGCGGGAAAAGGCTAGTCCTCAGACTCGCCCAGCAATTCCAGCAGAATTTGTTCGCGCATCTGCGCGGTGTGTCCGAGCAGCTCTTCCGCTTCTGCGTCGCTCAGGCCCGCTTCGCGCAGCGCGGCGGGGCCGTGTTCCCCGAGCAGCGGTGGTGGTTGCAGTGGGCCGCAGGGTGTATTACTGAACTGCACCAGGTTACCGACTACGTCGTGCGCGCCGATATCCGGCAGTTCCACCGGGCTCACGTAGCCGTTGGCAAGATTCTGCGGATCGGCCAGGACATCCGGATGACTCCGCACGCGCTCCCAGATGATCTCTGGTTGACTGTAGAGGAACTCCACCCACTCGTCGGTTGTGTGGCTGGCGAAGGCGTTGCACATGCGCGCACGGATGTTGTGCGTGGTATCGAGTTCGGGTCCACGTCCACCGAGCCGTTGACCGGGCATGGCCCAATCCGGGTCCAGGGCGACTTCGGGCTGACCGGCAAATATCCACAAGGCATCCCACGCGGCGTTGTCCATACACGCTGCGAACATAATGTGCCCACCGTCGGCCGTGCGGTAGATCCCATAGGGACCGCGCATGTTGTCGTGATAGCGGCCGCCGGGCGCGAGATTCGCTCCAGTCATTGCCAGATGCTGCAACTCCCACATCTGCAGCCAGAGCTGTGCTCCGAGCGCTGAGGTCTGCACGCGCTGCCCGACACCATGACGTTCGCGCGCGAACAGCGCCGTCATGGCCCCCAGCGCGAGTTGCATCGCGCCGGTCGTGTCCGCGATTGGCGCACCGGGTAACAACGGGTCATCGTCGGGCTGCCGGGTCATGGACAGGATCCCACCCCGCGCCTGAGCAACACCGTCGAGCATCGCCTTCTCCGCGTCCGGCCCCTTAGGCCCAAAGCCATTAACCGTCGCATAGACCAGTTGCGGATGGCGCGCGTGCAACGTCTCGTAGTCCATCCCCATACGCTGCAATGCGTCTTCGCGGTAGTTGGACAAAAAGACATCGGCTTGGGCAACCAGATTTGCCAGCGCCTGCTGACCCAACGGGTGATGCACGTCGATGCATAGCGAGCGCTTACCCCGGTTCATCGCGACAAACTGACTGCCTAATGCATCATCCGGCAAATCGCAGTCAGTACCCTTGTGATAACGATTCGAATCGCCCAACGGAGGTTCGACTTTGGTCACCTGCGCACCCATCTCGGCGAGGTATAACCCCGCTGCAGGCCCCTGGATGGCCACCGTCATCTCCACGACCCGTATCCCCGCCAACGGCTGCACCATTTTGCACTCTCCTCAACCCTGTCCGGCTATTTTTACCTCCGCAGGAGCGATATTGAAAGACCAAACGGCGACGCCACTTGACCTTCAACACATTCGCCCGACAATACCCCGCTCCAAAACCTGCGGAACAAAGCCTATGGGCGCCCTGTCCCACCTCAAAGTCATTGACCTCTCCCGGGTGCTCGCCGCGCCCTGGGCAAGCCAGATGCTCGCCGACTTTGGCGCGCAGGTGATCAAGATCGAGCACCCCGATGGGGGCGACGACACCCGTGGTTGGGGACCTCCGTACCTGACGGATAGCGATGGCAATCCAACCACCGAATCGGCCTACTTCATGAGCGCCAATCGTGGCAAACAATCGGTCTGTATCGACATCGCCACCGAGGCCGGCCAAAGCCACGTGCGCCAACTGGTGAGTTCCGCAGACGTCTTCCTCGAAAATTTCAAAGTGGGGGGGCTGGCCAAATACGGACTCGACTATGAGAGCTTGGCCGCCTTGAATCCGCAACTGATCTACTGTTCCGTCACAGGTTTTGGTCAGACCGGACCCGAACGCCACCGACCCGGGTACGACGCCCTGATCCAGGCGATGGGCGGCCTGATGAGCATCACCGGTGCAGCCGATGTCGACGGCGGCGAGCCGCAGAAAGTGGGGGTCGCTCTGACCGACATCATGACCGGCCTGTATGCGACCATCGGCATCCTCACGGCCCTCACCGAGCGCGAGCAATCGGGACTGGGGCAGCACATCGATCTGGCCCTGCTCGATGTGACCGCCGCCACCCTGGCCAATCAGGCGACCAACTATCTGGTCGGCGGCATGGTGCCGGAGCGCATCGGCAACGCTCACCCGAGCATCGTGCCCTACCAGGTATTTGCGGCTGCTGACGGTCACCTGATGCTGGCAGTCGGCAACGACCATCAGTTTCGCAGGCTCTGCGACGTCCTCGACCTACCCGCCTTGGCCAGCGATGCGCGCTTCGCCACCAACACAGATCGAGTGGCGCACCGCGAAGACCTGGTGGCAATGCTCGCCGCGCGCTTTTCTGAACGCGAGCGCGACAGCTGGCTGACCGCTTGCGCCGCGGCCAACGTACCCGCGGGTCCGATCAACCGTATCGATGAGGTCTTTGAGCATCCGCAGCTGCAGGCGCGGGGCATGCGGGTGAATATTCCCCACCCACTGAATCCGGACCTACAGTTACCGGGCAACCCCATCCATATGTCGCGCACCCCGCCCCAACCCAGCAAGCCGCCCCCCATGCTGGGCGAACACACTGCTGCGGTGCTCGACACCTTGCAAATCGACAGGACCAGCGGCTAAAAGCAGCCATACCGACAGTGTGAACGGAGCCCGTCAGCGTGTGTGGCACAGCGCACATGCAATCTGCTGACCATGCCACCGGTTGTTCAGCCCATCGCGCACGAGTCGCAAATCCTGGCAGCGGGCAGATGAGGTCTGTCTAAACTCATAGGTGAGTTTACCGCCAAAACCCGAGTAGGCGTACCGCGCCGCACATCTATCATGGACCTAATCGACGACTCCGGACCGGTCAGCCGCCACCCACCGTTCACGGTGCGGTACAACGTACCTCCTGCTGGTGGGCGACGAGCTCAACATCGCACGCGCTATCCGCCGTGTGCTGCGCAGCGGGGGCTACACCATCAGCACGGCGGGCGATGCCGCACAGGCCATGGAGTTGACCGTGCCACTTCCTTCGGCGTGATCTCGCCCACCGCGCGCGGCAGATCTACCTTGGCAAGCTGCGTATCGCGATGAACATCTCACTCCGCCAGCCTCAGGACCAGGACAATCTCAATTGGGTGAACTTCATCGCCCGGGTGGCGCAAAGCGACCCGGAACTCATGCATCTGTTTCAAATCGAGGTCACCGAGAGCACGATTCTGGACGAGACCCGTGCCGCCGCGAGAACGCTATCCCCTCTTTCCGAACTAGGGGTCAAGATCGCCCTCGATGACTTTGGCACAGGCTACTCGAGCCTCGGTCAGTTAGACGCGCTGCCCATCGACGTTCTGAAGATCGACCGAAGTCTGATCATGAATCTGGAAACCGATAGGCGCAGCCCTATCCTGAAGCAGGGCCTGAATTTTGAAATCGTCGCTGAAAGGATCGAGAACGAAGCTCAGCCACAGATCTGTCGCGCTCATCAATGTGACTATCTGCAAGGCTATTTCTACCCCAAACCGGGGTCGCAGGAGGACTTCTTAGTCCGCCTGGCCGGAACCGCGGGAGACGAGGACCAACCAACTTGACGCCTGCTGGCCCGCCGCTGGACAAGGCGCTCGCGCGCGAACGGGAACGTCGCCGCCGCGCCGAGCAGGCTCTGGAGAAGAAGTCTCTCGAGCTCTACAATTCCTACACCGAGCTCGAACAAGCCCATCAGGCGCTGAAGGACAACCAGAATCAGCTGATCCAGTCCGAAAAGATGGCCTCGCTCGGCGTCTTGTCCGCCGGTGTCGCCCACGAGATCAACAACCCCATCGGCTTTGTCCTATCCAACATCAACACGCTGTCCACCTACGCACCCGCCTTCCAATCGGTCTATCGCGCCATGCAAGCGCTGGTGGAGTCTATCCGGGATGACCCCCGCTATGCGGAGCAGTGCGCGAACATCATGCAGCTCTGCAGCGAGCACGATATCGATTTTCTGCTCGAAGATACCGCCGAGCTGCTGCCTGAAACCCAGAAAGGCCTTTCTCGCGTGCGCGATATTGTCAACGGCTTGAAGGCTTTCGCACACGCCGAATCCAGCGAGATGAAGCCCCTCGACTTGAACGAGTGCTTGCGGGCGACAATCGCGCTGGCACAGAACCAGTTGAAACATTCATGCGAGCTGCGGATCGACCTGGCGCCCGAGCTACCTTGCGTACACGCGAATAAAGGCAAGATCGGTCAGGTGTTTATGAACATGTTGGTCAACGCCGGCCAGGCACTAGACAGCGATGGTGACGGTCAGATCACCATCACCTCAGCCGTGACCGAAAAGCATGTGGTGATCTCTATTGCAGACAACGGCCACGGCATCTCCGAGGAAAATCTCGCCAAGTTGTTCACCCCGTTTTTCACTACCAAGACGGTCGGCGAAGGCACGGGGCTGGGCTTGTCGATATCGTTCGGCATCATGCAGGAACACAGGGGTCACATCGAAGTCGACAGCAGCGTGGGACTAGGAACGTGCTTTCGCTTGTTTTTTCCTGCCCAAGAAGCGGTATCCGAGTCGGACTAATCCACCTCGGCGTCAGGTCGAGCGAGATAGGGTAGGTTCTTGCGGCGCCGCTTGGGACCCTCCGCCCGCGCGCCATAGTGCGCTTCCAAATAGTCGAGGATCAGCGCTTCGTGCGCACCGAGCGACCACAGGTTGTGCCGCTTCTGCATGTAGCGGATCGCTTCCAGCCAGCGCTCGCGCGGCATGTGGTTCTGTGTGATGAGATTGGCGGAGTGGCACAACAGACAGTGGGCGCGAACGAATTCGACCCCGGGTGCTTCGCGCAAGCCATCGGCAGACGCCGGCTGCGCATTCACCGTCGGCGCGAGCAGGCACCCCACCAGGCACAGGAACCAGCGAGCGACGTTCGTGCTAGACCACATGCACCGCGATCCGATGGCAGGCGTTGTTCAGATATCCCTTGGGATTCCAGCCCGGTATTACCATGGGCTGCGCGCGCCCATGGTTGTCGGTCGCCCGGGCCCAGACTTCGTAGTAGCCCGGCTGTTCGAACCGGAGCATAGCACGCCATTGTTGCCAGGCGCCGTGATTTGCCGGGGCATCGAGGTCCGTCGCCTGCCAGGTCGCCCCGAAGTCCTGGGATACATCGACCCGGGCTACCGTAGCGTCACCAACCCAGGCGTGCCCGTTGACCTTTAGCGGGCTGGAAACGCGATGCTGTAGTGCGGTAGCAGGCGAGGTGATCAGGGATTTGATCGGCATCGCCTCGATGATCTGCATGTCTTCATCGAGCACCGACGCACCAGGCGCAACCGGATAGCGGGGTACCCGATACGACTTGCCCCCCATCTTCGCGCCATCATGAACCCGATCCCGAATGCGCAGACGCGTCAACCACTTGCCGGAGGTCGACCCTGGCCAACCCCCGACCACCAGGCGCAGCGGGTAGCCATGCAGCGGGGGCAGCGCCTGGTCGTTCATGCCCCATGCGAGCATGACGTCATCGGCCAGCGCTTTGTGGATCGGAATCCCGCGGGAGATGACGTCCTTTTCCGCGTCTCCCGAAAGGTGGGTATCGGCGCTGTGGTACCCCAAGTAGACCGCGTCAGGGCCGACTCCGACATCGTCCAGCACGTCCGCCAAGCGGATCCCCTGCCAGGACGGACAGCCGACCGCCCCCAGGCTCCACTGGTTGCCAGGCACCCCCGGTTCGAACTCCATCCGCCCATTGCCGCCGCACTCAAGCGTGAGTTGGCGACCGATGGGCGTAAACCGTCGGCGCAGGTCCGAGAGGGTGTATGTGCGCGCGGAGCGCGCCGCTTCGCCGTCAACCCGCAGCGTCCAGGCGTGCGCGTCCACGTCCTGCGGCGGCAGTCCATTGTTGCGGACAAAAAGATGGGCGGCGGGGGTGATGTTGGCATCGAGGTATTGCGGCAGGGTTTCGGCATTCAATGGGCGATCGTTGAGCAAGCGCAAACCGACCTTGTCTGGCGGCAGGCCCGGGGTCTGCCCACTTGCGGCCGACGCCCCTCCCGGCGCCACCAGCTCCACGCCGCCCGCCACCGACAGCGCCAGGGCCGCCTGCATCACGCGCCGACGGGAAAATTCCTGTTGTGTCATTCCTCTCCAGGTTCTTGTAACTGTGGCGCGCGTAGTTTCATACTCGTACGAGAGGACTACAAGTACCGTTGCGACCACCGAAGGAGCCGCATGCCCGAACCCGAATTCGATCCCGATGCCAAAGAACAGGCGCTCGCCAGCGCAGCGCAGGCATGGGATACCACGCAGATCGGCACCGCTGCGCCGGGTGATGTCCCCACCGTGGATCTTACTCGTATCCACACCCCCGAAGGCTTTGCCTCAGCGGCTGAGCGCCTGGGCGGCGCGTGTCGCACGGTCGGGTTCTTCTACCTGACAGGCCACAGCCTGCCGAGCGAGCTGCGCCGGCTGGCACTGGACGAAGCGCGGCGCTTCCACGCCCTACCCGACACCACCAAGGCCGCCCTGCGGATGGATCTACCGGGTCGTCCCCAGGGCATCGGTTATCTGGAAGTGGGACATCGCAAACTACCGCGCCGTCGGCAAGGCAATCAGAACGCCGCTTTTATCGTCAAGCGCGACATCGATTTGTCGCTGGCGGACAACCTCTGGCCCGCTGAGGACGATCTACCGGATTTCCGTCGCAACATCGAGCATGTCGCCGCCGCGCTGGAACAAGTGGCACTGGGGCTGCTGCCGCTCTTCGCCCGCGCGCTCAAGATGCCGCGCGACTTTTTTGCGCCCGCGTTCGAGGATCCGCTCTACCGCCTGCGCCTGACCAGATACCCGCGCCAGAACGAGGGTTATGGCATCGCCCCGCACGTGGATACGACGTTTATCACCCTGTTACTCTCGACCTCTCCCGGCTTGGTCATCTACCAACCGCGGCGCAGGGAGTGGATTCGCGTACCAC
>JBCCHL010000132.1:0-13029 GCA_039028775.1 Pseudomonadota bacterium
GGCAAAGGCTCGGTGCAGACGGTGGTACCCCTGTCCGATCGACAGGCGCTGAAACTGACCACCGCGTATTACTACACACCCAGCGGCCAGTCCATCCACGATATCGGCATCCAACCCGATATCGAGTTTGACGGGGACGAGGACGCGTTGCTGGATAAGGCCCTGGAGACACTGCGCTCCCACCACAATAATCTGCGCCACGCGCGCATCGATCCTGTGCCCTGATCCCCGGTTGTCGGATCAGCACAATTGTAGTGTGACGAGGCGCCACTCCTAGGTGATCGCGGTCTCCTTCATTGCCGCTAAAAAGTACGTCGAGAAGATTTCAATCTCCCCCGCGACTGCTTAGACTGAACCTCTTGATTGGGGGTTGGTGCGCTCGCCGCGCCGCCGAATAAACCGCTCGAAGCGTATCTGCCGCAGCGCTATCACCTCGTAATGGTCCACCCGAGACCAGCGACCGAAGATAGTCATAAGCAGGACACGCCGCGTCAGATCGTTCTGAGTTCGACTCGACGGTCAAACTCGCATTTGCCAACGTCGAAAGAGCAAAACCCAAGGTTGGCAGCCGCGAACACGACAGCGTGATGCGCGTGCGGTATCCACCGGAAGACGGACACAAATTGAACTATCGCAAGTTGCTGCGCGGGATCAGCGCAGTCTGTTTGCTCACGGCAAACCCCCTGTGGGGTGCTGAGCTGGCCGTGGTCATCGACGACGTTGGGTACAATTACGCACGTGGGGTGCGCTGTATCGAACTTCCTGGCAATCTGACCGTCGCCATCCTGCCCCGCACCCCACATGCCCAACAACTCTCGGCCATGGCGGCCGATCGCGGTAAAGATGTGATCGTGCACCAACCCATGGAGCCCTATCCCTCTGCTCATGCCCGGGAGGAAGACGGCACCCTGAAATTACGCATGTCGGGTCCGCAATTCGATCTGCTGGTCGATCAATCCCTGGCGGCACTACCCCAGCGCGTAGGCCTGTCCAATCACACCGGGAGTCTTCTCACCCAGCATCGCACACCGATGCGGCGCTTGATGCAAGCATTGCAACAACGCGATTTGTTTTTCCTGGATTCGCGCACCACCGCAGATACGGTGGCGCTGCAGGTAGCGCGTGAGGTTGGTGTGCCGGCACTGCGGCGAGACGTTTTTCTCGATCACGAGCGCACCACCGGCGCCATCGATGCCGCTTTCCAGAAAGCGTTGAAATTGGCGCGCAAGCGCGGACACGCGGTCCTCGTGGGACACCCTTATCCGATCACGTTGCGCTATCTGGAGCAGCGCCTGGTGCACCTGCCGGAAGATATAGAACTGGTATTTGCAGCGCAGTTGGCGCGGCGCTTGTCCGCCACGCAACAGGCTCAGGTCCTCAACCGTCCAGCAGCCCCTGGGCTTCCGGCAACGACAGCGTCCCTTCATATATCGCCCGCCCGGTAATCGCCCCGAGCAACAGATCCGGCGCGTCGGCAAACGCGGCCTTTAGATCGGCGATATCGTCGATGGAAGAAATACCCCCGGAGGCTACCACGGGAAGGCCACAAGCCTGGGCCAGTTCCCAGGTTGCCTCCACATTGACGCCGCTCAGCATGCCGTCACGATCGATGTCGGTATAGACGATCCCCGCCAGCGGCAGGCGCGCGGCGGCACACGCAAGATCGGTGGCGCTACGACCGGAACCCACATCCCAGCCTTCGGTCGCCACCTCACCGCTGCGCGCATCCAGGCCAAACAAAATCCGCCCGGGATAGGCGTTCGCCAGTTCCGCGAGAAAAGCCGGATCCTCCACCGCCTTGGTGCCCACAATCACCGCGCTGATGCCCACTTCGAAGTACGTAGCCGCAATCTCCAAACTGCGAATGCCACCGCCGACCTGCACCGGCACATCGCCCATGGCGACGACCATCTCTTGTACGAGTGCCTTGTTGCGTGGAGCACCAGCAAAGGCACCATCGAGATCGACAATGTGCAGGCGCCGCGCACCCTCTGCGCGCCAGTGCGCCGCCATGGCAACCGGATCATCGGAGAATACTGTGGCATCGTCCATGCGCCCCTGCCGCAGGCGAACGCACTGCCCTTCTTTCAGATCGATCGCGGGAATGGCGAGCACGGCTAGAGCGAACCCTTGGTGGACGGAATAACACCCCCCATGCGGCTATCGACCGCCAACGCCATGCGCAGCGCTCGACCGAAGGCTTTGAACAGGGTTTCCGCCTGATGGTGCGCGTTCTCGCCTTTCAGGTTGTCCAGATGCAGAGTCACCATGGCATGGTTGGTGAACCCCTGAAAGAACTCGCGCAGTAGATCCACATCAAAATCCCCGATCCGAGCCCGGGTATAGTCGACGTGATAAAACAGGCCAGGGCGGCCGGAGAGGTCGATCACCACCCGGGACAGAGATTCGTCCAAGGGCACGTAGGCGTGACCGTAACGATAGATGCCCGCCTTGTCGCCGACCGCATCGGCAAACGCCTGGCCGAGGACTATGCCCACGTCTTCCACCGTATGATGCGCATCCACCTCCAGGTCACCGTTGGCCGCGATGTGCAGGTCGATGAGACCATGCCGCGCGATCTGCGTGAGCATGTGGTCGAAGAACGGTAGTCCGGTTTGCAGATCACACTCGCCGGTGCCGTCCAGATTCAAGGTCAGCTCGATCTGGGTTTCAGACGTATTGCGTGTGATGGTCGCAGTGCGGCTCTCGGCCATGTCAGTTTCCGTGGTTGCTGGGTCGTACAGCCGCCCTTCGAAGGTGCGGTCGGCGGCGCATTCTAGCGGTTCACGGGTTGGGAACCAATAGCGCCCGCGGTCGAACACCCAGCCTTTCCAACGAAGGCCGAACGCCCATCAGCTCGACGGTCAGCCGGTCAGCCGGTCAGCCGGTCAGCCGGTCAGCCGGTCAGCCGGTCAGCCGGTCAGCCGGTCAGCCGATGTTCCGCATCTTCGCCCGCCGAGCACAACTGCCAAGGCGTCTCGCGGGAAGTGCACACGATCAAGAATTTACCTTCTCGGGTTGCCTTTCGGGATTTGGCCGAGTCTATTCGCTCGCCGCACAACGGCGGCAAAGGATGACGCGCGACTCTCGCCTAGAGCCGATCCATCAGGCTGCCATGGGGGAGAAAGCGATTGTCGGTACGAGCCTTGATCCAACGCTTCAGTTCAGGCGTAAACTCGCCACGGCTTTTGAGCAGGGCCACCCACGGGATCACCGGCGACTTGTCATCCGCCCGCCAGCCCGGGAAACGCGTTTCGGCCACCGTAAACAAACGAATCAAGGCCACCAATTGATCAGAGGAATAAGCTTGCGATGCCTCAGCCCAGTCGGCGTGGGACGCCAATTGGACGTACGCCGCAGCATCAAAGTCCGGCAGTTGGTCCGCCCAGTCTTCGCCGGTGGCGACGAGCCGCGTCAACTCAGCGAGCAACGACTCAACGGCCTGCTGATCAAGCGGCTTATTCAAGATGTTAGGGTCAAAACTCTCTACCGACATATCGAAATCGTTTTCATCCAGTTATTTTAAGTTCGTTACAAAGCGTTTACACCCTAGCACGATACACAGGATATCTTTAGTATGTCCTTTAAGGGAGACACTTGAGGTGCCAACGTGACAAGCGAAGTACGCGACCGCATCTATCAGGACGATGAAGGGCGCTTGTTCCTGCGCGTCCGCGGCGATGACGCCGGGCCCTTCAGATCGATCAGCGAAGCCGAGGCTTATCTCGAAAAGCAGATGCGCCGCTGGCTGCCCAAAAGTCAGCGCTCAGCCCCATCGCGCGCAGCTGCGGAACCCACACCCCACCTGCGCAAGCCTACCTCGGCCTGACACCGCTATTTCGTGGTTGGTGTGATGGTGCAGTTATAGCCGCTGACAAGACCTCAATCGTTCGGCCGCCCAACGTTCCCCCGCGATGCCAGCCGATTCGGCAACCCACGGGCCTCGTTCAGCTCTCTGTCAGACTTTCGAAGTATACTCATCCTCCCCATGCTCCAATAATCGGGAAGCGCCTTGTTCGCAAAAATTATCGGCACCCTCCTTACCGTGCTGCTCGTCCTGGCCGCCCTGGCACTATTCTGGATTACCGACGCCAATCGCTTGAAGCCCGAGCTCACAGAGCTGATCAACTCCCAATCCGAGTACACGATCGACCTCAATGGGGACTTGCGCTGGCAACTGTTCCCGCCTCTCACCCTTAGCGCTGAAGAGGTTGTCGCACGCCAGGACGAGGAGGAGATTCGACTTGCACGGCTCGAGGCCAAACTGGATCTTTCCGCGATGTGGCGCAGCGTTGATGCCTGGGTACTCAGGGAGTTGGACATTTACGATACGATTCTTGAAGAACCCGGCAGCCGGGTCGAAGTCAGCCACCTGTCCCTCGATGATTTTGCCATCGGTGCGGCGTCACCTTTTGCGCTGGATCTGCAATATACCGATACCGACACAGAATCCCCCACGCCCATGCCCGCCAGCGTTGCTGGCACGCTTACGTTTTCACCCCAAACCGATTCCACACCACCCCGCTACGCCCTCGATGTGACCCGGCTCACCACACCTCAGGCCGACGGGCACTGCGATGTTTCTGCGGTTGAGACCGGCTGGGCTGATGAGGTGCCCGAAACCCGGGGCGACCTGCTGCCCTTGGATACGCTGTTAGCTTACAACTTCGATGCCCATTGCATTCTGACGCGCCTGGAATACGGTGGGGAAACCTTCACCGACGCCGATTTGGCGCTGACCAACAGCACCGGAAAACTTGGCGTCGAAATGCAAATCCGTGACTTTCTGGGCGGTACCCTCGACACCGTCGCAGATATCGATGTCAGCCCCAAGCGGGTCGATTGGACGGTACTCCCCCAGATTACAGGTGTGGACAGTCAGCGCCTGATGACGTGGAGCCGTCAAAACCTGAACTGGGTCGCGCCGCTCGCCGCCAACAGCACGATCACTATGCGAGGCAATACCGCAGAAGAACTCACCCGCTCACTGCGCGCCCAGAGCACCTTCGATGGCGGCCAGGGTCAGCTCGATATTCGCAAGTTGAAAGCGCAACTGAGCCAGATCGCCGCGCTCGCGCGTCAGACCGATGAGGTGCAGAACTGGCCGGAGGTTTGGGACTACGCGAGCTTCACCGGTGACTGGAGTATCAACGGCCAACAGCAAGCGCTGCGTTTCACGCTCGATAACCTGTCGGTGCAGGCCGACGGCGAATATGACTACCCCACCGATGCCTTGGATATGCTCGCCTACGTCACGATCACCGAGCCGGCGGAAGGCTCGCCATACCGCATCAACCCAATCCTCGAAGACACGCCGATACCCGTGCGCTGCCGGGGCAGCGCCGCCGATCCCAAATGTCGCCTGGACAGCCAAGCGACCCAAAACCTGATCGGCCGCGCGTTGACCCGTGGCGACGACACCGGGCTGCGGCGCAAGATCGAAGAGAAGATCGATGAAGAAGTTCCCGAGCAATACCGCGAGGTGGCCAGAGATATACTCGATCTACTCGGCCGATCATTGGAAAAAGACTAACGCAGTAACAAGCCAGGGCTGGACCCCGGCCGTGCTTCAGCAATCTCGGCTACCCGGTCTGCAATGGAAGCGCCCAGTGCCTAACATCCAATTGCGCTGCGCAGATTCAGCTAAGGCCATACCGCCGTTAGGGGCAAAAGCCATCCGGCCCCAGTGTTTTTCTGCGTTGTTAATTGCGGGCTGGTATTCATCACCCACAGCGGTGTAACGTCACCCCTTTTGCCGTATTCGACACTTCACACTAAATGGATTGGTTCGCCCAACAGTTGCTCACCTGGCATGCACAGCATGGTCGCAAAGATCTGCCATGGCAGCACGATATCACCCCCTACCGGGTGTGGGTCAGCGAGATCATGTTGCAGCAGACCCAGGTCGCGACCGTCATCGACTACTACTTGAACTTCATGACCCGCTTTCCAACGGTTGAGGCCCTGGCCGGCGCCGCATTGGACGAGGTGCTGCACCATTGGACCGGTTTGGGCTACTACGCTCGCGCGCGCAACCTGCACAAAGCCGCCCAGCAAATCGTCAACGACCACCATGGCGTTTTCCCCGATACGCAGGAAGGCCTGGAAGCCCTGCCGGGTATCGGTCGTTCCACGGCCGGCGCCATCCGCTCCATCGCGCAAAGCCAGCAGGCCAGCATCCTCGACGGCAACGTCAAACGGGTCTTGACCCGCTTTCACGCGGTCGCCGGCTATCCCGGTCGCACCGACATCAGCCGCGCCCTCTGGCAACTGGCAGACGAGCACACTCCACCCAGTGCAACCGGCACCTACACCCAGGCGATCATGGACCTGGGAGCCACGCTCTGCACCCGACGCAAACCGGATTGCTGCAGCTGCCCGGTGGCCGCCGAATGCTCCGCACATCTCACCGGCGAGCCGGAAAAGTACCCTGAGCGCAAGCCAAAAAAGGAAAAACCTACCCGCCACGCACGTTTCTTCCTGATCAGCTGCGATCGAATGACCCTCCTGGAGCGCAAACCTTTGGACGGCCTATGGGGTGGCTTGTGGACACCACCCGAACGTGCGCCGGACTACGCCAGCTCCGCGATGCTGACCGAACTCGGCGCAGCGGACGCCGATCTTACCCAGGAGCGCCACGCCCCGCAGTTCCGCCACACTTTCACGCACTTCCATCTGCAGATCAGCCCGGTCTACCTCTCCCTTTCCAGTATTCCGTCCGGCCTGCAGGACACGGATCACCTGCGGTGGGTCGACCCCAATAATCTCGGCGGCGACAACACCCCCATTGGCCTTTCCGCCCCAGCGGTTAAACTACTGGCAAGCCTAGAGGATGTATTTCCATCATGACCCGCACCGTCACCTGCAGTCGCTACGGCCCCGACATGCCCGGCCTGGACAAACCTCCACAGCCCGGCCCCCAAGGCGAGCGCATCTTCAACGAGGTCTCCGCGCGCGCCTGGCGTGAGTGGCAGCAACTCCAGACTATGCTGATCAATGAGAAACATCTGTCGCTGATCGACCCGCAAGCGCGTAAGTATTTGACCGAACAGATGTGGCGATATTTCAACAATGAGGCGGTCGATCGTGTGGAGGGCTTTACCCCCGAATCCGAAGGTTGACGCGCCGCCTTCACATCGCTTTAATACGCCGCTCGCGGCCCACAGGGCTTACCAGCCCGCCGCGTTCTCTACCTGGCCAGATAGCTCAGTTGGTAGAGCAGGGGACTGAAAATCCCCGTGTCGACAGTTCGATTCTGTCTCTGGCCACCATAATCTCGCGCTTTGCACGCGCTTTGTCGAGTTTTGGCCTTTGGCCAAAACGTCGTTCTGCACCTCAACATCCTCCGGACATCGAAAACGTCGCTTAACGCGTGAATGTAGCCTCTGTCGGCTCGGCTCCAACCACAGCTCTGAGGCCCTAAATTTACCCTCTATCGCGTTGCAGCTGTGGAACGGAATGGGTAAAAGTAAACGCATGACATTCGTTATCTCCCTCGCCGAACGTGCGCTCATACCCGATTCCCTGATTCGCATCGGTATCCGCTATATCGTGGGACAACGTCTGCGCGAGGAGCGGCGGGTCTCCAACGCCGATCGACAAGCGCGGCTGGGGGCGCTGCGTGAGAGCCATATCGCGGCACATACCGACAATGCCAACCAACAGCACTACGAGGTGGCCACGGAGTTCTTTCGACTTGTTCTGGGACCACGGCTGAAGTACAGCGCTTCGCTGTTCGACAACGCGACTGTCTCGTTGGCAGAGGCCGAAGAACATACCTTGCAACTTTACGTCGAGCGCCTGGAACTCGCGGCCGGTCATCGTGTTCTGGATCTCGGCTGTGGCTGGGGTTCGTTTGCGCTGTGGCTCGCCGAGCACCGCCCGGATGTGCACGTAACCGCGGTTTCAAATTCATCGACCCAACGCGCGCATATCGAGCGCGAGGCCAGGACCAAAGGCATCGACAACCTGCAGGCACGGGTTGCAGATGTGAACGCGTTGGAGTTTCCCGTCGGGAGTTTTGACCGCATCATCTCCATAGAGATGTTCGAGCACCTCCGTAACTACGCACAACTGCTGGAGCGGATCAGCACCTGGCTGAGCCCTCAGGGGCGCTTGTTTGTGCACATCTTCTGCCATCGGCAGTACCTGTACTCCTACGAGACCGCCGGCGCTTCCAACTGGATGGCGCAGAACTTCTTTACCGGCGGTCTGATGCCCGCGGCCGACACCCTGGCGACATTTCAGGAACATCTTCGCCTGCTCGATCGGCAGCTGTATTCCGGCACACACTACGCGCGCACAGCGCGTGCGTGGCTCAGCAATCTAGACGCGCGATGTGCCGAGGTTCGTGGTGCGCTGGTCTCAACCTACGGGGAAACTGACGCAGATCTGTGGGTGCAGCGATGGCGAATGTTTTTCATGGCATGCGAGGAGATGTTTGCGTATGACAACGGCTCGCAGTGGCAGATCGGTCACTATCTCTTTGAGCGACGCTAGACGCCATGGACCCCTCGTCTCCAGCGAGCCCGGGCGCTTCCCGGCGCATCTCTTCTCCACAAGCCAACGTACACAGGCGCTTGACCGAGCTAGTCGAGCGCTACCGGCAGACCGATCACCGCCGCCGGGTCGCCGCGCACAACGAAGCTGCGTTCGAGGACGCGAGGATCTGGCTCGGACAACATCGCAGCGAACTGATTCTGGATGTGGGCTGTGGTACCGGCCAAAGTACCAGTATCTTGGCCCGGCAACATCCCGACGCACGCATCATCGGCCTGGACAAATCCGCGGTCCGACTCGACAAACATCAGGCAACCAGCGCCGACAACTACCTGCTCCTGCGCGCGGACGCCCGGGATTTCTGGTATCTGGCTCGGCGGGAAGACTGGCGTGTAGATCAACTCTATCTGCTGTACCCCAATCCCTACCCGAAACCCAGGCAGGTGCAACGCCGCTGGCACGCCAGTCCGGCGATGCCAGACCTGATGGCGATCAGCGCGCGGGTAGAGGTACGCAGCAATTGGCGCTTGTATTGCCAGGAGTTTGCCCACGCCTGCGCGCTCTATGGTCGGCGCTGTGAGCTCACCTCGTTTACAACCGATCAACCAATTTCGGCCTTCGAAAAGAAATATCTGCAAGCAGGTCAAACCTGCTGGCGACTGCAATGCCGACGCGAGCCTGACACAGAGGTTCCTCAAGCAACGATACCTGCCTGACCGCAGGGAGTTGTCTCCGCGGTAGAGTCGCCGCGGTCTAACTCGTCAAGTGCGATTGCTCTTGCAACGGCCTCAACCCAGTCTCAACCAGATGCGCCGACGGTTAGGATCGCGGCCGTCTGGCCCAGGTTGATCTTGCGTGTGCTCACACACCTCTCCAAAACTCGTTTCCAAACAAAGGGTTTGCAACACCGCGGAGCGCCTTTCGGGGACCACGATCTGATATCCTGTCGCGCTCTTCGACACTCTCTATCGAAAGGCCCTAGATGAAGTTTTTTGCACCGTGGCTCGCGCTGGTCGCGACCCTTGTGGCGTCACACACGCCGGCCGTTACCGAGCAGACCAAAGGCGAATTTCCAGACAAGTTTCGTCAACTGGACGAGGTCCTACCAACCGCCAACAGTTATCGCACTGCAGGCGGTGAACCCGGACACGAGTACTGGCAGCAGAAAGTTGATTACGACATTGATGTGCGTCTGCTCGAAGATCGACGCCGCATCGAGGCCAGCCAGACGATCCGCTATACCAATCGCTCCCCCGACACGCTGCGATTTCTTTGGCTGCAGCTCGACCAGAACCGCTTTCGCGACGACTCTATGGCAGAGCGCAGCGCAGCGTTCGCCGACAGCAGCCGTCGTGGCCCGCTGGTGATGGATGCGACGGATGGTGGACATCCGCAGCTGAGCCTTGAAGAACTGCGGCGCCATCAATTTATGGCCGACAATCAGCTCGGCTACGAACTGCCATCGGTGCGCGATGCCAAGGGCGACCTCGACCACACCGTGGTCGGCACCAATCTGCGGGTGGACCTGCGCACGCCGTTGCGACCCGGACAGACGGCCGAGTTCAAAATCGACTTTGCTTTCAATATTGTCGACGAAAACGCCATCTCGGCCCGCGCGGGCTATGAGCACTTCCCGGACGATGAACGCAAAGGCGGCAATGACATCTTCTTGTTGGCGCAGTGGTTTCCGCGCCTCCACGCCTACACTGACTTCGAAGGCTGGACCAACAAAGAGTTTCTGGGGCGCGGGGAATTCACCCTGGAGTTCGGTAACTACACCGTCAATATCACGGTGCCCGCCGATCACATCGTCTCCTCCACCGGTGAATTGCGTAACCCCAGAGACGTCCTCACGCGCACGCAACGCGAGCGCCTGGAACGCGCGCGCACAGCAGACGAACCGGTCTTTATCGTCACCGCGCAGGAAGCCCTGGAAAATGAGCGTGAGGGTACCAGCGGCACTAAAACCTGGCGCTTTCAAGCTGATCGCGTCCGCGACTTTGCCTGGGCTTCTTCACGCAAGTTCATCTGGGATGCGCAGGGCTATCGACAAGGCGGTCGGATCCAGCCCGAGGTCATGGCCATGTCGTTCTATCCCAAGGAGGGTGAACCGCTGTGGTCGAAATACTCAACCGCCGCTGTGATCCACACCATAGAGGTCTACTCACGTTTTTCCTTCGACTACCCCTATCCCGTGGCCCAATCTGTTAACGGACCGGTCGGCGGCATGGAGTATCCGATGATCACCTTCAACGGCCCACGCACCGATCTGCAGGATGACGGCGAGCGGACTTACACCCTGGCGGAAAAACGCTACCTGGTGGGCGTGATCATCCACGAGATTGGCCATATCTATTTCCCCATGGTGGTCAACTCCGACGAACGCCAGTGGACCTGGATGGACGAGGGGTTGAACAGCTTCCTCGATGCCCTGGCGGGCTGGGAGTGGGACCCGGAGATTCCCTGGAACAACCAGCCGCGCGATATTGTCGACTACATGCGCTCCGAGGAGCAGGTGCCCATCATGACGCAGTCTGACTCTGTGCTGCGCATAGGTCCCAACGCCTATGCCAAGCCCGCTGTGGCGCTGATGATCCTGCGCGAGACGATTCTCGGACGCGAACTCTTCGACTTTGCGTTTCGGGAGTACGCACGCCGTTGGCGCTTCAAGCGCCCGACGCCCGCCGATTTTTTCCGCACTATGGAGGAAGCCTCCGGCGTGGATCTCGACTGGTTCTGGCGCGGCTGGTTTTATACCACCGATCATGTGGACCTCAGCATCGACCGCATCTGGAAACTGCGCCTCGATACCAAGGATCCGGATATCGACTTCGACCGCCGGCGCCAGGAAGATGCGGACAAACCGGCATCCGTCATCGTTGAACGCAACCGCGCTGACGGGCCTACCTGGGTCGAACAGAACCCCAACATACGCGACTTTTACGATGACAACGATCGCTTTACGGTAACCAACAAGGAACGCAACACTTACCGAGGTTTTCTCGCCGAACTCGAAGACTGGGAACGCGACGCGCTGGCGCGCGCATTGGAAGAGGACAAGAACTACTACGTGCTGGAGTTCAACAACCGCGGCGGGCTGGTGATGCCGATACTGCTGCAGCTTACCTACGCGGATGGCAGCAGCGAACGGCTGGACCTGCCCGCGGAGATCTGGCGGCGCCGCGCGAACACGGTGAAGAAGCTCATCGTCACCGACCGCGAGTTGCAACAGGTTGTTGTCGATCCGCGCTGGGAGACCGCCGACGTTGACGTCGAAAACAATCACTTCCCGCGGCGCATTGTGCCTTCGCGCATCGAGGCGTTCAAAGTACCGCAAGGCGAGAGCATGGAAGCCCGCGATATCATGCAGGACATAAAGACGGAGTTGGAGGAAGAGAACGAAGGTAACCAGCAAGATCCAGGTACAGACAAGCGGTGAAGCGCTTAATGAGTGGAGGGCTACTGTTGCTCATCGCAGCATTGAGCACGATCCCCGGCGGCGCCCATCAGCAGAGAGAGTCGATCACGCGCGTGCTGTTCAACCCGAATACCGGCAACATTGAGATCATGCATCGCTTCGGGCTGCACGACGCTGAACACGCCGGCCCTGAGTTGTTCGGCCGCGCGCTGGACCTCTTGGGTGCAGTTGCAGACCGCGACCTCTTTGCCGCCTACGTACACGATCGATTTGCCTTGCGCGACCAGTCCGGAGCCGAGCTACCCCTAACCCCCGTCGGTCACGAAATAGAGCGACAGTTTTTGTGGGTCTATGCCGAAGCCCCGATACCGGATCGCCTGACGGCGCTGACCATGTCGCACGGCGCGCTGCGAGACATATGGGCCGAACAGACCAACCTGGTGAACGTAGAACGGGACGCTGTCGTGCGCACTGCAACCTTCAACGGAGATCGCCAACAGATTACGATCCAGTTTTAGACACACCCGAGTGTGTCAAAAGCGGGATATCTGGAAGACAACCCAGGTCAAAACAGACCACCCCAAGAGCTCGGCGAGAAAACGCCTGCGCTAATCCTGGAGCTGAGTGATGACCACTCCGTCTCGCGTCGCAATACCGCTCAAGGCTCGCCAACAAGCACCCAGACGCATCGGCCAGACACGCCTTTTCCCATCGTTCGGGGCGTCCCGTTTTTTAGCCAGTCTCTGTTCAACTAGATCAACTCATCATCCAAACTGTGCGCCGAGTGCTTCGTCGATCCGCCGCGGGCGAAGAATCCGCCTAGTCCGCCGAAGCCGCCCGGTGGTCCCGCACACGCTTTGTTCGCACCGACCTTGGCGCTAGAATTGCGCCACGACGAACTTGCGGATCACCACCGATGAGCAAACGGAATTTGCAGGCAATAATACTGGCCAGCATCCTGTCTCTGAGTTTCTCCACCCTTGCCGATGAGGGCCTGATCGAGACCTACGGCAATCTGCCCGTTATTCGATCCCTCGAGATTTCACCGGACGGGAAACACTATGCTTTCATTCGCCGCCAGGAGGACCGCCAGTTTTTCGGCTTGATTGTCA
>JBCCHL010000133.1:0-12986 GCA_039028775.1 Pseudomonadota bacterium
GACCCTGTGAGGAACCCTGCACAGCGCGTCCCACACGGTGCTGTGTGGCCACGTGTGTACTTACCAGCAGTGCAGCTCCGAGCGCACGCTACTGCACCGTCTGTATCTTCTATTGCTGGCGGTTAAGTGGGTGTGTTTTCGTGGCAACTGACTGAAATGAGCAAGCATACCAAGAGCATACTGCAATCTTTGCGTGAAGCTTCCTACCGTACAGTCAGTATTTTTTTCGTGTATGCTGCTGCAGCTTTTCAAGAGAGCCGGTCGATGACGTCCTCGCCTTCCCGACTGCCCCCCCGTGTCACAGAGAGGTCGCGTGTAAGATGTTTACCATAGCCCCTTTCTGCCGAGCGACAGTTCGACCTTGTGTTGCTGCGCCTGCCCAAGTCACTCGATCTAATGGCCGAGTATTGTCGCCGTCTGCGGCCCCTCCTGCGGGAAGGGGCCGTCGTGCTCGGCGGGGCGATGGACAAGTACCTGAGCAAGAATATGTTAGCGGTCCTGTCCGCCAAGATGGGTCCTACCCACACCACCCTTGGCAGGAAGAAGGCCCGCCTGAGCGTGACGCGAGTCGGACCCGCGCCGGACAGCGCGCGTCCGCAACGCCAGCGCTATCGGGCGGAACCCTTCGACCTCTATGTGACCAGCCTCCCCGGTACTTTTTCCGCGCAAAAGCTGGATGTCGGGACGCGTTTCCTGCTGGAGCATTTCGCGCAAATCCCGATCGCGTCGTCTCGTACGATCGCTGACCTGGGCTGCGGGAATGGCATCCTGGGGGTTGTCGCGGCGGCGCTGAATCCGGGAGCAAACGTGAGTTTCTTCGATGACTCCAGTTTTGCCATCGCCTCGGCGCGGCTGAGTGTCGCGGCGAATTTTGCGGCTGAGGAACGCTTCGATTTCAACCACGCCGACGGGCTGCTACCTGATGCTGACAGACTGTTCGACGTCGTGTTGTGTAACCCGCCATTTCATTTAGGCGGACAGCAGGACACGTTTGTTGCACAACGTCTATTTGCGCAAGCCAGCAAAGCCCTGCATCCCGATGGTGAGCTGTGGGTGGTGGGCAATCGTCACCTGCGCTATCACACCTCTCTGCGCAGGCACTTTGTGGATGTGAGCGTGGTGGCGTCCAACCGGAAATTTCTGCTGTTGCGGGCGCGGCAACCCAGACCCCGGCATGCAGGCGCATCAATTCAGTCGCGCAACGAGTAATCGGTGGCCAGATAACGGCGAAAATCAGCGTTTATCGCACTGGTTAAAACCAGCGCGACAAACGCCAGACCGACGGCGACGTAGATGGCGGGTATATTCTGGTCGAGGGCGTCGATCACAATACCGGAGATGCCCTGGGATAGCGGGATCAGCCCCAGCACCACGGTGGCCATGACCCCCATCACCCGTCCTCGGGTGGCCGAAGGAGTGGTGCCCTGCATGAGGCTGATGATGTTGACGTTGATCAACGGCAAGGTGAAGCCGAACAGGGCCAGCACCGGCAGGGTGAGCAGGGGGATGGTGGTCAGACCCAGCAGGACAATCGAGCCGCCGGAAGCGACCATCCCCAGCAGGATGATGTACGGTCGCTCGGCGGGCGCAATCTTCACCACGGCCATAACAATAAATCCCACCAGGCTGCCCAGGGCTTGGCAGGCCCCCATAATCCCCAGAAATTCTGGACCGCGACCGAGAAAATCCTTGACCAGGATTGGGATGCCGATCGCCGTCGGCACGAGGACAAAGTTGATCAGCGCCAGCATGCCGACCAGGATGCGCAGTCCGCGATTACCCCACACGTAGAGTATCCCTTCCCACGTATCGTGGCGGAACTTGGCCAGAGCGTTGCTACGGGACATGCGTTGGTTGGGAAGTTTCTGTTCTACCCGGATGAAGCTCTCCGACAGTGCCGAGAGCAGATAGCTAATGCCGTTGATCGCGAACAACCAAGCCGCGCCAACGGCGGCATAGAGGAATCCACCGAGGCTGAAGCTCGCGGTGGTGGTGAGTGAGTTCGCCCCCTGTAACAGGGAGTTGGCGGAGGTCAGCCGGTCCCTGGTTACCAGCTCCGGGATGGTGGCATTGACCGCTGGAGTGAAGATGCTGTTGCAAATGCCGAAGATCACCTGAGCTGCGAACAGCGTCGGCAGTGCCCAACCGGACTCTCCCCACCACAACACGTAAACGAACGCGAGTGCAACAAGCCCGCGAACCACGTCGGACCAGACCATCAACCACTTGCGGCTGAAATTGTCGGCCAGCGTACCCGCGAACGGGCCGAGCAGCGCGCCGGGCAGGGCCGCGGCCATGAGGATGAGTCCCATCAGCGTGGCTGAGCCGGTGGTTTCCAGCACCCAGTACAAAAGCGCGAGACTGAACAGCTGCGTGCCGATCTGGCTGACGATCTGGCCCTGCCAGAGCAGGAGGAAATTGCGGTTCCACATCTTGGCCCGTGTTTCAGTACGATTGGTCACTCAACCCTAACAGCGATGTTGAGAGCACGGCAGACTTATGTCGCGCTTTGGGTTAGAATACAGATACGCGATCTACCCAATCGGATCCGCCCCGCACTGGCTGCACGTCCACCAAATCCGAACCGAAATCACTTGATCGTTTACACGCGAGTCCGATCGGGCGACAAGCCATCGCTGTGTGCCGTCTGCCTGCAAATTGGAACACGTCGCTCACGGTCTGCGTCTGCTCCCCCTGGACCGACAGACACGCTGGGAGCCTGTTGAAAAACCATTTAGGACTCAGTCAAACTCTCCGATTCTTGGGCAAGACGCGTCTCGCGGCACAGGTCGGGTACCTTTGCAACAGGCCAACGCGGGGCACGAGGCGCAACTCGGGCCAAGGATCGGTGCGTTTGACCCGGAGGGCGCGCTGAGCCTCAGAATAGTTTTTCAACAGGCTCCTAGTATCCGCCGCTTAAACGGTTATCCTGACCGCATCTTTTTGGAGAGCAGTTTTGGCCATGATCATTCATGAAAGTCCGTTGCCTGAAGTGGACATTCCCGACATCACCATCAGTGAACATGTGATGCGCCAGCATCGCCAGCGCGCCGATCAGGTTGCGATCCGCGATACCAGCGGTGCCAGTTCCTATACCTATGCCCAACTGGCTGAGAAAATTCACACCCTGGCGGGTGGGTTCGCCGCGCGTGGCATCGAGCCTGGGAAAGTGGTGGGTCTGATGGCACCGAACCTGCCCGAGTACGCGATTGTCTTTCATGGCGTGGCGGTCAGCGGCGGTGCGGTGACCACTATCAACCCCACCTACGGCCCCGGCGAGGTACGTCACCAACTCGACGACGCCGGTGCCTCGATACTGGTCACGGTGCCGATGTTTGTCGAGACCGCAAAAGCGGCCATCGAAGGCACCCAGGTGACGGAGATCGTTGTGATCGGAGAAGCGCCGGACGGCACCACATCGCTGGTCGACGTGTATGGCGATGCGATCGAACAAGTGCCGGTCGATCCGGCCACCCACACGGTGGTGTTGCCCTATTCGTCCGGGACCACCGGCTTGCCGAAGGGGGTGATGCTGTCCCATCGAAACCTGGTGGCGAACATCGAACAATGCATCCATGCGATCCGCTACCGCGAGGAGGGTGAGGTTGCCCTGGCCGCGCTGCCGTTTTTCCACATCTACGGCATGCAGGTATTGATGAACGGCCTGCTCAGCAATGGGGTGACGACAGTAACGATGCCACGTTTTGATATGGTCGAAGCGCTACAGGCCGTGCAGGATTTGAAGATCACGCGCTTCTTTGCGGTCCCACCCATTGTACTGGGGCTGGCCAACGCGCCGATCGTGGAAAACTACGATACCTCATCGATCGTGCAGGTCTTTTCCGGGGCAGCGCCCTTGGGAGCGGATTTGGCGGCCCAGGCCGCCGCCCGCTTGTGTTGCGAGGTGGTGCAGGGCTACGGCATGACAGAACTCAGCCCGGTGAGCCATTCCACCCCCGAAGGTGACTACCGGCCTGGCACCAGCGGGGTGACCGTATCCAATACCCAGAGCCGCATCGTCGATCCGGATACGGGCGAGGATCAACCGGTGGGTGAGCGCGGGGAACTATGGGTGCGCGGCCCGCAGGTCATGACCGGTTATCTCAACAATCCTACCGCCACGGCGGAGACGATCGATGGCGACGGCTGGTTGCACACCGGGGACGTGGCCATCATCGATGAGCACGGCCACATGACCATCGTCGATCGGATTAAGGAACTCATCAAGTACAAGGGCTTTCAGGTGGCGCCGGCCGAGTTGGAAGCGCTGTTGATCACCCATCCCAAGGTGGCGGACGTGGCGGTGATCGGCATTCCGGACGATGAAGCGGGAGAAATTCCCAAAGCCTTTGTCACCCCGGCGCCCGGTGAGACGGTGAGCCTGGAAGAAATCCAGGCGCTGGTCCGCGAGCATCTCGTCAGCTACAAGCAAATCCGCCTGTTAGAGATCATCGAGGAGATTCCCAAGAGTGCCTCGGGCAAGATCCTGCGCAAGGACCTGCGCGCAGGATAACGGCCGGCGTTGTGCCGATCAGCGCCCCTTGAATTCCGGGGGGCGCTTTTCCATAAACGAGGCGACGCCTTCGCCGAAATCTTCGGACTGGAACAGATTGACCACCGACATCAGCACGTGGTGGGAGTGGCTTTCAAAATCCTGGGTCAGGCCATGGCGGAACAGTCGCTTCATCTCGGCGATGGCCAGCGGGGCGCTGCTGGCGATCTTGTCCGCCCACTCGGTGGTGGTGCCGATGAGTTCGTTGGACGGGATCGCTTTATTAACCAGCCCATAACTCTCGGCCTGAGCAGCGCTCAGATTGTCCCCGAGCATCGCAATCTCGCAGGCCTTGGCCCAACCGAGCAAGCGCGGTAGATACCAGGTGCCGCCACTCTCGGGGACGACACCCATCTTGCCGAAAGCGGGCGCGATCACGGCGTTGTCTCCCATCAGCCGCATGTCGCACCCAAGAGCCAGGTCCAGTCCATAGCCGGCGGCAGCACCATTGATACAGGCGATCACCGGGGTGTCCATCCGCTGTAGGGTGACGGTGCAGATCTCCCGGGTCGAGAAGTGGCGGGCTCCTTTACCGCCCGAGATGCCCCCCACAATGCCTTCGCCCTGGGACGCTTGTTTGAGATCCAACCCTGCGCAGAAGGCGCGGCCCGCACCGGTCATGACCACCACCCGCACCTCGGGATCGTCGTCAGCGGCTTTCAACACGTCGTTCAGATCGTTCAGCATTTGCGGTGTGATGGTGTTCATCGCTTGAGGTCGGTTGAGGGTGATCCAACGCACGTGTTCGCGGTCTTCGACCAGGAGGGGATTGTCGCTCATGTCTTTATCTACCGCGCTCTGCGGCCAGGTTCAGAGTGTTGCTTGCGATTCTAACAAACAACACTGGGCTTGCGCCCGTGCGCGCCCTGGATTAGAAGGGGGTCGTAGAAAACGAGATTGGGAGGAATGTCGATGCTGCGCAAGAATCAACTTAGGGCGACGTTGCTGCTGTGGGCATGCGTGTGTGCCTGCGGGGCCTACGCGGACCCTGCGTGTCAAAAGTTGTACCGGCTCACCGATCTGTCCTGGGCGGTTGAACCGGGCATGGTGATGCCCGCAGCCGCGGGTATACCCGAGCACTGCCGCCTTCGGGGGGTTGTTAACAGAGCAATCCAGGTAGAGGTGCGCATGCCCGTCGAAGGCTGGAACGGCCGCATCATGTTTTCCACCGTTGGCGGCGGTGCCGGCAGTATCGGCGACACCACCTCTCTCTTATCGCGCGGCTTTGCGATGGCGTCCACGGATACCGGGCATGAAGGCCAGGATATGACGTTCATGCTGCAACCCGAGGCGCTGCTGGACTACGCCTACCGCGGCGTACACCTGGCGACAGTCTTCACCAAGGCGGCGGTCGAAGCTTTCTACGGCGAGGCAGCGCGCTACAGCTATTTGAACGGTTGCTCGAACGGCGGCCGGGCGGCACTCATGGAGGCTTTGCGCTTCCCGGATGATTACGATGGCATCATCGCCGGAGCCCCCGCGTTCCGCTTTCAGGAGTTTGCGTCCTGGATGGTCGGTGGCGCGCGTCAGCAGGCGCAACATCCTTTGACCGCCGAGGCGCTGGCCGTGCTCGATGCCAACTCCCGGCGCGCCTGTGATGCGTTGGACGGGGTGGACGATGGTGTGATCAACGACCCTCGCGAGTGTGATGAAGACCGGCTCAACCTGGATGCTCTGGCGTGTGGGGGAGGGCGCGATAGCGACTGCCTCACGGCCGGCCAGATCGAAACCGCGAGATACATGTATGCCGATCAGTTCGATTCGGCGGGTAACCTGGTCTCTCCGGGTGTGCTCCCGGGTGCGGAAGACGCGGGGGACTGGGCGTTCTGGATGCTCGAAAATTCGCTGCTTGGGTCTGAATCCTTGATCGGTGGCATGGCCGACACGTTGACCATGATGATGCGCCGCGAACCCGGCTTCGATATCAACACCTTCGATCCGAACAACGACCGGGCGCAGCTCACCCCCGCGACCATGGTTACGGACGTGGAGAGTGCCGATCTAACGGAGTTTGAGGCGCGCGGCGGCAAACTGCTCATGTACCAGGGTTGGAACGATTACCCGCTGCGCCCGCAGCGTGCGATCGCCTATCTCGAACAGGCACAACAGCGCCACGGCGGCGCGGAAAAGACGGCCGACTTCTTTCGGCTCTTCATGGTGCCGGGCATGGTGCACTGTGTCGCCGGGCCGGGCGCATGGGTCGCCGATTACGTGGACCCCCTTGTCGAGTGGCGGGAGAACGGCAAAGCGCCGGACCGCATTGAGGCCAGCAGCGGCGCCAAGCGTTTTACCATGGTGCCCGAGGAGCGCAGTGCGCAGGATGACGAACCGTTCACGCGGCCGCTGTGTGCCTATCCGGAACTCGCGCGCTTTAAAGGCCGTGGCGATGTCGACAAGGCGTCCAGCTACGTGTGTGAATAGCCTCGCTCTGCTTCCATTACAAGCAGCTTATAACTGAGCGGCGACAAGGCGGTAGCCACAATCCAGGGTTTCGCGCGAGAGGAGATCATCGCCGTAGCGAGCTTCCCAGGCGCCGCTCGCCAGGTCGGCTTGCAGGCAGGCGACGCCATCATCCACCCCATCGATGGCCCAGAACGCGGAAATGCCCGCCCGGATGCGCGCATCGAGATAGGCGGCGGGGCGCCGCCAGAAGGCGTAGAGAAAACCGTCGCTGCAGTCCCAGGGAACGTGCACGTCGCAGATCTCCACAGCGTCTCCCAGCCAGCCTGCAAATTCGCTCATGCTCGGCATATTGCCGTCGTCCAACTCGGTCAACTGTGGAAAGTAGTCCATCTGCCAGAGGCCGCGAAACTCCGGATCGTATGTGAGGAACAGGACCCTGTCGGTGGCCACCCGGCACATCTGGCCCACCCCGCGAGGTTTGTCCGGCCAATGATGAATGGTCAGCAGCGCCATGGCGGCGTCGAAGGTGTTGTCGTCGAACGGCAGCGCTTCCGCGCTGCCCTGCACCGCAGCGGCCGCGGTCGGTGACCGTTGCGCAATCATCTGTGCCGACGGTTCCAAAGCGGTGACCTCCCGCCCCGCGGGTTCGTAAGAGCCGGCACCGGCACCCACGTTGACCACACGCTTTGCCGTGCCGAGGGCGTCGTCGATCTGCGCGGCGATCCGTGGGTCGGCTTGTCGCAAGTTGGCGTAGTTCACGCCGATGGTGTCATACAGTTCGGTCATGGATCACTCCTGTTTGACGCCGTAGCGGATGGACAGGGCGATGCCCCCGATCGTGATGCAGAACGCAACGAGGATGCGCATCGTCAAGGGTTCATCCAACAGGACCACGGCCAACAGCGCGGTGATGATGGGCACGCTCAACTGTACGGTCGCGGCGTCGATGGCGTTGATATCGCGCAGCACAGCGTACCAGATGATGTAGCCGCCGGCCGAGGCGAACACCCCGGACACCATGGCATACGCGACACCCGCCGGACTCATGCCGCCCATCTCAGCAAGCCAGAAAATGAACACCACACACAGGGCGCAGGCTCGCAAGAAGTTATCGCGGCTGGCTACCACCGGGTCGCCGACGCCACCCTGCAGGGTGTAGACCGCCCAGCTGATACCGGCAAGGGCCATCAGCGCGGCGGCAAACCCGTTCGGCTGTTGCAGACCGGGCAACATCAGGAAAGCGATCCCCATAACGCCGAGGCTGATCCCGCAGACCTGTGCCAGGTTCATTCGGCTGCCGCGCGCAAGCCCATAACCGATCAACGAAACCTGGACCGTGGCGAACAGGATCAGCGCGCCGGTAGCCGCAGACAGCTCGATATAGGCGAAGGCAAACGCAGCGGCGTAGACAAACAAGGCGATGGCAGCCACCCAGTTCGGCTGGGTCACTTGATCCTCGCACCGGCGCAGCGCCACGAAGCCGAGCAACGCCAGCGCTCCGGATATCAGGCGGATGGTGGTGAAGGCGGCGGGGTGGATTTCATCGGTCGCGAGCGCCAGGCGCGCGAGCAGGCTGTTGCCCGCGAACGCCAGCATCGCTGCGGCGATGGCCAGATACAGTTTCATCGCGGCGCTGTGCGTGCGCGCGCTACCAGGTGTCTATCCACGACAGCTTCTTGCCATCTCTGGGGATGACCGGCGGTGCCGAATTCAGGCCCATCACCAGCCAGTCGCGGGTCGTCGCCGGGTCGATGACGTCGTCCACTTCGAACACGGTGCCGGCGTTCAACGCCCGGGACCAGGCATATGCCTCGTCCACCAGCTGCTCGTAGCGCGCTTTGCGTTCCGGGATACTCTCGATCGCCGCCAGCTCGTTGCGACGCCCGAGTTTGATCTGTCCCTCCAGGCCCATCCCGGCAAACTCGCCGGTCGGCCAGGAGATGGCGAAGAACGTCTCATCAAAACTACCCGTTGCCATGGCCAACGCTCCCAGACCGTAGGCCTTGCGTACCACCACGACGAAGAACGGTACTGTGAGATTGGCACCCGCAACGTACATGCGTCCGCAGTGCCGCACCAGCGCCTCTTTCTCGGCCTCCGGCCCGACCATGTTGCCCGGGCAATCTATCAGGGACAGGATCGGGATGTCGAACGCGTCGCACAGCTGCATGAAGCGTGAGGCTTTGTCCGCGGCGGTCGAGTCGATCGCACCACCCGTGGGGGAGTTGGAGTTGTTGGCGATCACGCCGACGGGCTTGCCTTCGATGCGTATAAAAGACGTCACCATCGCCAAGCCAAAATTGGGGCGCAACTCCAGCACCGAGTCTTTATCGGCGATGGTCTCGATCACTTCGCGGATGTTGTACACCGCGCGACGGTTCTCCGGCACGATGTGGCGCAGCTTGCGCTGATCCTGGGCTTCCCAGTGAAGCGCGGGACCCTGGAAGTAGGAGAGGTACTGCTTCGCGGTCGCGGTGGCTTCTGCCTCATCCTCGACCACAATGTCGATGACGCCGTTGGGTTCCTGAATGCCCACCGGCCCGACTTCCTCTGGGGCATAGGCACCCAGGCCACCGCCCTCGATCATGGCGGGTCCGCCGATGCCAAGGCTGGAATCCCGCGTGGCGATGATCACGTCACAAGCGCCCAGCAACACGACGTTGCCGGCGAAACAATAACCGGAATTGACGCCGACGATCGGCACCAGCCCCGAGCACTTGCCCAATTGGCGCCAGGTACGGGTGTTCAATCCACCGACCGAAGTGGCGATGGGGGTGGAGCCTGCGTTGGGACCATTGTAGGTGCGGCCGCCACCCCCTTCGGTGTACAGCACGATCGGGAGGCGGTACTTCTCGGCCACCACGAACATACGGTCCTGTTTCTGATGGTTCTTGTGACCCTGGGTGCCAGCCAACACGGAGTAGTCGTATGACATGGCGACGCACTGGGCATTATCCGCCCCTACGATGTCGCTGTTGACCTTACCGACCCCCATGACCATCGCATCGGAAGTGGTGCGCTTGATACGCTCTTCGATGTCTTCGGTTTTGTCTTTGCGAAAGCGGGTGGCCGTCACCAGTGGCCCGTATTCGACAAAGCTACCTTCGTCACACAGGTCATAGATGTTCTCGCGCGCGGTCCGATGATTATTCCCGTGTCGTTTGGCGGTTGCCTCCGGTCGCGACTCATCCTTGGTCAGTCGTTGGAAGTGGTTGATCTCCGCCAGATCGGCGCGGATTTCATCGTAGTCGATGGCGGCTTCTGTCTGATACTCGCCATCGACCGCCCGGGGTTCGATGAAGACGATCGGTGTGTTCTCGAAAATGGTTTCGCCGCGGCTCAGGGTGATCTCTCGCACCACGCCGGACTCGGGTGCCGGGATGTTGTGTTCCATCTTGAGGGCTTCGAGCACGGCCACGGGCTGACCTTTGTGCACGGTGTCTCCCACCGCCACGCAGATGTCCACCATCATGCCCTGCATGGGCGCCAACACCGGTGTGGTGCCGTGTGGACCCTGGATGTTGGGCTGGTTCGCCACCGGCTGGGTCGCAGGCTTGGGGCGTGCGACGTTGAGTACGGCGAGCGGATCGTCGGGATCGACATCCGCGCCGGCTTTGGCGATCTCCAGCTCGGGCGAGACATAGCGCAGAGGACTCTCACTCGGTACGAGCAAGGTGTCCATGTTGTCCTCGACGTAGCGGGTATGAATCGTATCGCCGCGCATGGGTGTGTTGGTGAGGAGGCTTGTTAGGAAGCTCAGGTTGTTGCGCACGCCTTCGATCCTGAATTCGGAGAGGGCGCGCCGGGTCTTGCGCACCACTGCTTCCATATCGGGTGCGTGCACGATCAGCTTGGCCAGAAGCGAGTCGTAGTGGGGGCTCGTGACATAGCCGTTGTAGCCATAGCCGTCGACGCGGATACCAGGGCCGGAAGGCGGTTCGTACGCGGCGATCAGACCGCCGCCGGGCAGTGAGGTGCCGTCGGGATTCATGGTCTCCAGGTTGACCCGGGCCTGGAGAGCAACCCCGCGTGGTGCGGGGATGTTGGCCTGTTGCAAACCAAGGTCTTCGAGGGTGGCGCCATCAGCGATTTGCAGCTGCAGCGCCACCAGATCGAGACCGATCACCTCCTCGGTGACCGTGTGCTCGACCTGCAGGCGGGCGTTGGCCTCCATGAACACGAAACGCTCGCCGGCGACCAGAAATTCGATGGTGCCGACGCCGCGATATTTTGCGGCCGCGGCGATGCGCGTCGCCGCATCCAGGATGGCTTCGCGTTGCGGCGCGGGCAGGTCGAACGCGGGTGCGACCTCGATGAGCTTCTGCCGTTGGCGCTGCAGGCTGCACTCGCGATCCCAGAGATGCGAGACGGCACCGCTGCCATCGCCGATGATCTGCACCTCCACGTGGCGCGCGTCGGTAAACAGTTCTTCGATATAGAGTTCTCCGGAACCGAACGCCTGGGCCGCTTCGGATGTCGCGCGCTCGAACGCCGGCGCCAGATCGTCTTGGTCCGTCACCGGGCGCATGCCGCGCCCACCGCCGCCGGCGATGGCTTTGAGCATGACCGCACCGCCATCGAGTTCAGCGAAGAACGCCTGGGCTTCTTGCAGATCGATCGCGCGGCTGATGCCGGGTAACACCGGCACGTCGCAGGATTCAGCCAGCGCGCGGGCGGAGGCTTTGTTGCCGAAGAGTTGTAGTGTGTCCGCGCTCGGCCCTACGAAGGTGATGTCCGTCTGCTCGACCGCAGCGGCGAACTCGGCTGATTCGCTCAAGAAACCATAACCGGGGTGGATCGCGTCGCAGCCCTGCGCCTGCGCGATGCCAATCACCCGAGCGTGATCGAGGTATGCGGCTACCCCTTCGCCCTCAAGGCTGATGGCGTGATCCGCGTGACGCGTGTGCAAGGCATCCACGTCGTCGCTTGCGTGGATGGCTGTGCTTTCTATCGCCTGGTCGGCTGCGGTGCGCAGAATTCGTATCGCGATCTCCCCACGATTCGCGACGAGTATGTGCTTCGGCATGGACGTTCCTTTGTTATTCTCCCCTGGCTGCATGATACCTGGGGAAAACACCGCCGGTCGATGCGCTTGCGAACGCTCGATCCCGCCTATCCTGTGCCGGTGTCGCCTCTGGGGTCTGTCAAGCTCGGGCGTGGATCAGGCGGTTGCTCCTTTCGGTTGTCCGGCCAGTTGTCAGGCGGCCTGAATGGAGAAGCGCTCTCGCAACTCACTCACCGGGGTATCCAATTCGTCCTCCCAGGCGGCGAAGTTCAGATTGTCGCTGCCGCGCCCCCGACTCCAGCCGTCGACGATCGCGTCCATGGCATCCACGGTGATCTCGGGGTTCACGAATGCGGCATGGCCAAACGTCACCGCCATCCGCATGGCGTGGTAGGGGAAGCGCAATTGCGCCAGATAGAACGCCGCCAACGCCAACTCACCATAGGGGGACGAATCGTAACCCGCCAACACGTGCAGGTAGTCGTGAATCTGCGTGCCACGCACCATCATGAAGCTCATGTCCTCGGGCAGCCGATCGAGCTTACCGGAACTGTGGAGTTTTTCGTTGAAGGCCCGGTAGTTCACCGCAAATTTGTCCAGCAACTGATTGTCCACCACAAAGTCATAGTAGCCGCGGCCCAATGTCCCGGGCGCGCAGCGGGCGAGTCGCTCTACCTCGGTAGGTTCGGGAATGTGCTTGCGGGCGAGAAACTCGCTCGCGCCGGGAATCCTGTGCAACTCCCGCATGTACGCGTCGATCGCATCCTCTGGGGCGGCGGCCCACCAGTCGTGAAATAGGTAGTACACCCCGTACTTCATCGGCCGGTCGACGGCCCAAAGAAAGCGTTCAGCAAAATCGCGGTCGACGATGGGTGTGCGCTCGACGTTCATTGGCGTAGGTCCTGGTTATGGATTGCCCACAGTTTAACCGAAGTAAACTATTAAATGAACATGTTCAATATAATATTTCTATCTCGTGCACCGTTCTGGCCAAAGCGCTTAGTTTCAAATAAAAAGGCATAAATA
>JBCCHL010000134.1:0-12915 GCA_039028775.1 Pseudomonadota bacterium
ATGTCCCCGAAGCCAAAGCGACCAACTAGTCACCCTTTGCACAGGTGCGCCGGCGGCGCACCTCATCCCGTCTTCTCTCACACAAATTGTTCTTGCTAACCTGGTTTTTCACGCTCCGAACCTTTCTCTATATCCAGACCGTCTGCGCGCGCCTCAGTGCTCGGCATCGGTTAATGCTTCGAGGATAAACGCCGGAGTCTCGCACAAGGCGTAGGGATGGATGTGGTATTCGTCGAGGGCTTGGCGAACCACCCTTATGCCTTCCTCTTGTTCGCGTTGTAACTGCTCGGCGCTCGGCATCACAAACACGCTGTCGACGTCACTCCAGATAGGGTTGAAGGCCTGCAGCCTTTGAAAGGCGACACGACTGTCCCACTGACCGCGGTGCAGCTCCACCACATCGATCCGGGAGATCGTACTCCAATGACTGAAGATGGCAGGTCCAGCATCAGGCTTGCTGGCGAACAAGATCGGCAAGCTCTGCGCGGATTCGCCGGCACGCTCCAGTAACCGGGCGGCGACCAGCCAGGGATGGGTGTCGCGGTAATTTCCCTGCCCCTGGTTTTCCAACAGGCTTTCGATGGCCTTGTCGGTGACAATGGTGGCGATACAGAAAGGACAGCTTGCAGACGACGACAAGGAGTGCTCTCCTATACGGACGATGAATCGAAGCGCCATCTTAACGCCGCAAATCGCTCCACCGGAAGGCTACTACCAAAACAACTTTCGGGAACTGCTCGATTTTGTTACTCAACGCTACGTCCACGTCCTGCCATCTACGGTAGCTGCGCACTATCGGGCGGCGCTGGCGCTTGCCGACCCTGCACAGCGTCTGCTGGCGCGATTGTTGTGTCGCAAGGGTCCGGCTTTTCGTCTGGACGGACTGGCCTATGCGGAAATAGCGGACAATACCGCTGCGGCCGACATGCTGGTCGAAGCCGGCCTTGCCGAGCGGTGTCCACGCGTGGCGAGCGACGTCCTGCTGAAGCTCGTGCGCAAGGCGGAACTGCAACAATGGTTCGATCTCGGGCCGCGCGGATCACACGTGTCGAAGGCCGATCTTCTCGAGTCAATTCAAACCAGTTACAGCGAACGCGCCATCGGTGAGGTGATCAGCGCCCACGTACTGTGGGTGACCTTGCGCAATATGACTTTCTGGGACCTCGCGCGCTTTCTTTACTTCGACGATCCGCATCAGGATTGGTCCGCCTTTGTCATTCGCGATCTGGGCCTTGTGGAATACGAGGACGTGGCGTTGGGTGAGGTCACCTTGTCCTGCGCGCGGGAACTTGAGGAGATGATCGAAGCGCTGCGCATGAATGGGTATAGCCATCGGGTCAAAGAACGACCGCAGCTGTGTGCGCCGTTGCTGGATTTCTACCAACACGTACCTGCCGAAAGATCCGCGCAACGGCGCCGTGAACGGGCGTTGCTGCGGGTTGGCCAGGGCCTGGAACGCGACGGCCAGATGGCACTCGCGATGACCACCTACGCTCAGACGCCCTTGCATCCAAGTCGGGAACGGCGCGTGCGAATCGCTGACAAGCAGGGCAACAACGAGTTACGGGACCGGCTGCTCGAGGCGATAGGGCAGCAGGCTGTGTGTGCGGAAGAAACCCTCTTCGCCACCCGTTTCGGCAAGCGCAAGGCCGGTTATCAGCCACCCGAGGAGGTGGTGTACGCACCGGAAGTCCGCAAAGATGTTGAAGCGCAGGTGCTGGCGCTGCTGCTCGCGCGCGCTCCCCGGGGGACCTGGGGCTGTTATGTTGAAAACGCACTCGTGCGCAGCCTGACCGGGCTTGTTTACTGGCCTGTAATCTTCGCCGAAGTGCCAGGGGCGTTCACCCATCCATTTCAAAACGCGCCCCACGATCTGTGGGAAGACGATTTTGTCGATGGTCCGCGCAAGGGGCTCGTCGCGGGTATCGAGGCGTTGGACGATGCGGATTTTGCCCAACACCTGCAAGCGGTCTGCGCGGCTAAACAGGGCCGCGCAAACGCGCTGGTGAGTTGGGGACTGCTCGAGGAGCTCGGTTTGGAGCTTCTCTTGCAAGCAATGGGTCTCGCTGACATCCGTAAGCTCACGGGCTATCTCATCCGCAACCTGGCCTGGCGCCGACGCGGCATGCCCGATCTGTTGCTGTGTTACGGTCCTGGCGCCTATGAGTTGGTCGAGGTCAAGGGCCCGAACGACCAGCTTCAAATGCAACAACGCGTGTGGTTTGAGGTTTTTGCCGAGTTGGGTATTCCCGCCAAAGTGGTCAAGTTGAAATTGGCACCCGCCGGGTAAGCGGATCCGGTGTTTTCGCTCTCGATACGTCAGCTCGCCGAGTTCGCCTTTCGCTGCGGAGACCTCTACCCGTCCGGCGGCGGCACCGTGGACGCTCAGGAGGGTATCCGTGTGCAGCAGGTGCTGCAACGCAAGCGTCAGTCCTCAGACCCCCTTTACGAGGCCGAACGAACATTTGGCTTTGGCTTCGAGGCGGCGGGTGGACCTTGGAAGCTCAGCGGACGGGCGGATGGATATCTCGCCCGCCCGCCGCTGATCGAAGAGTTCAAAACCGTGACCGCACACCCGGAACAATATGACCCGGTCGATCTGGGCCAGGCTTTGCTCTATGCGGGGTGCGTGGCGCAGGAGTTACTCGATGAAGCTGGGTGCAATGAAGACGCAGGACCCGTGCGTGTGCGCCTCACCTATGTGAGGCTTGCCGATCTGGCGGAAAAGACCTTTGAACAGACCCTCGATGCAGCCACAGCCCGAGACCTGTTGGCCTTTTGTCTGCTGTTGTTCCATGCTCGTCAGTTCCAGCATCTGCAACGCACTCTACGCCGTGCGACCGCGGCCGCCGCGCTGGATTTTCCTTTTGCTTCCTACCGCCGTTCCCAACGGGCCATCGCCCGCAGAGTGTATCGTGCAGTGCAGGCGCGAGAGAATCTGCTGCTCGAAGCGCCGACCGGCAGCGGCAAGTCGCTCGCGGTCCTCTATCCCACAATAAAAGCGCTACAGCCTGAAGAGCAGGCATTTGTGCTCACCAGCCGTAACCTGGGGGCGGTGGCGATGCTCGACGCGCTGGCGCGTCTGGATGCCGATGCGCAAATGGTCACCGTGCAGGTCACCGCGAAGGAAAAAACCTGTTTTGTTGCAGGGATGCCGTGCCGTGCCGATCTGTGTCCCTATGCCAAGGGGTATTTTGATCGCTCGCGATCGGCGGTCAACGCGCTGCTGCGGGAGGTGCATGTTACGCGCGATGTTGTGGAGCGCTACGCGCAGGCCTACAAGGTCTGTCCTTATGAGTTGAGCCTCGACGCCGCGGTTTGGGCGGACGTCATCATCGGCGACTACAACTACATCTTCGATCCCCAGGTGCGCTTGCGGCGCTTTGTCAAACGGGAAAACATGCACCTTCTGATCGATGAGGCGCATCAACTCAGTCCCCGAATCCGCGAGATGTTGAGCGTGAGTTTGTCACGTGATGTGGCAAGGCGTGCGAAAGACACCTTCAATGGCACGCTCGCGAGTCGAGTGCGAAGCCTGGACCGGGCTCTTGGGAAAATACGCAAGGGTTTAACGGATGGTGAGCATCAGCTGGCCGATGTTGCCACGGTCGATCGCGCTGTGCAGCGTCTGGTGGAAAGTGTCGCCGAAGAGGACGTGGAACTTGTGGAACATCCGCTGTTCGCGGAATGCTACTTCGAGTGTTTGAAGTGGCAGCGCTCGGCCGGTTGGATGGAAACGGATTCTTATGTGCACCTGGCGCAGGTGGATGGCGGCTCGCTGCGATTGACCCGTCTGTGCCTGGACCCTGCCGGATATATGGCTCGGGTGATGGGCGAATATGCGGCTGTGGTACGTTTTTCTGCCACGGTTTCGCCGCTGGATCTCTATCAGCGGTTGCACGGGATGGACATGCCCGGTGCTGCTGAGCGCGCGGATGGGCCGTTTCGCGACGACCAAGTTGGAGTGTTTGTTGTGCCTGATATCCCCACCTACTTCAAGGCTAGGCAGAGGTCCTTGCATGACCTGTGTTGCTGTATACAATCGATAACAAGCGCACAAACCGGTCGCTACCTGATATCCTTGCCAAGCTATGCCTATCTTGCCCAGTTGCAGCCGCCGTTGGAACAAGGTTGCGATGGTTTGCCGGTCCTCTTTCAGGAACGACAGATGGACGATGAACAGCGCGCAGATCTGCTCGCCGACTTCAAGGCGCTCGAGCACGCTGCGCTACTGGTGGTCGCAGGCGGGGTTTTCGCCGAATCCGTAGACTTTGGGGATGCTCGCCTGAGTGGTGTTGTCATTGTCGGTCTAGGTTTGCCGCCGCCGAGCCTCGCCGCTGATCTGGTAGCGCAATACTTCGACCAACAGAACGCGCCAGCGCCGGTGGATGAGGCTGGCCGCGACGACGCCGTGGCCGAAGCCGGAAAAACCAGCGGGAAAGACGGAAAGGGCTCTATCGTCGGGCGAGGCGAACAAGGCGACAAAGTCGAAACGGACGAGCAGCAAGACGACTCACGCGGTCGATCGCACGAACGTGTGAAAGCGTCGGGTCAATTGGTCGCCTACATGCAGCCGGCGCTGGTAAAGAACGTGCAGGTTGCGGGACGACTGCTGCGCAAGGAATCGGATCGTGGCGTGATCTGTCTGATCGACGAGCGTTTCCTGAACGCTTCGGTACGCCGCTTCCTGCCTTCCCTTTGGCGGCCGGAGGTGCTGCGCCATCGCGATCTGCATTCGCGGCTGCAGAGGTTCTGGGCGGACCATCCGGAGCATTCTAAAACAAGGGATTCGGAGCAAACTTTGAGATCATGACTGAGGTATGAGTATGAGCATTCGGCGCACCAAAATTGTCTGTACGATCGGCCCCGCGACGACGAGTTTTCCAAAACTCAAAGCGCTGTACGAGGCGGGTATGAATGTCGTGCGTCTCAATATGTCGCATGCCGACCATGCAACCGCTAAGAAAATTATCAACTGGATCAAGACGCTGAATCGGCAGATACCACAACCGGTGGCGATCCTGCTCGATACCCAGGGGCCGGAGATTCGCACCGGGATCCTGGACAATCCCATGGAGCTGACCAAGGGCGAAGAAGTGACTCTGACCGTGCGTGATCCGGAGCAGGTCGAAACCAAGTCGATACACGTCAACTATGCCGAACTGGTCGATGTCCTGGAGGTGGGCAAAATTGTCACGGTGGACAATGGGCTGCTCAACTTTGAGGTCCTGGAGAAGCGCGACAAGCAACTGCGCTGTCGGGTGGTCGACGGTGGCACGCTGGGCAGCCGCAAGCACGTCAACCTGCCCGGAGTACGAGTGAATCTGCCCGCGATCACCGCCAAAGACCGCCGCGACATCGCTTTTGGGGTGGAGAACGATGTGGACTTCATCGCTCTGTCGTTTGTTCGCAGCGCCGATGATGTGCAGGAACTGCGCGACTTCCTCGGGTCGAAGCAAAACACGATCAAGATCATCGCCAAGATTGAGGACCAGGAAGGTGTGACCAACGTCCATGAGATCGTGAAGCTCTCCGATGGGGTGATGGTCGCCCGGGGTGATCTCGGTATCGAAACGGACATCGCGGACCTGCCCAACGTGCAGCGGCGGATTGTGCATTCCAGTGCCAAATGGGGGCGGCGTTGCATCGTGGCTACCCACCTCTTGGAGTCGATGATCGACAATCCCATCCCCACCCGCGCAGAAGTGACCGATGTGGCAAACGCGATCTACGAGGGTGTCGATGCGGTCATGCTGTCCGGCGAGACCAGTATCGGCAAGTACCCGGAGCGTTGTGTGGAGCAACTCGCGGCGATCGCCCAGCGCAGCGAACGTTTTCCTGGTTTGGGCTATGAAAACGATCTTGTCGTTGAAGATGACAAGCAGCACGTCGCACGTCATGCCGTTGCGTTGGCTGAATCGCTCGACGCCGATGGCATTGTGGTGATCACGCGACGGGGCATCACCGCGGACTACGTGACCAACGCTCGGCCCGCCAGCGTGCCGATCTACGCGTTCACCAATCACTCGCAGACCCGGCGCCGACTGACGCTGAATCGCGCGGTCTTGGCGCATCGCACGGCGTTCAGCTCTGACCCGGAAAAGACTCTGCAACGTGCGTTCGACGTGTTGCGCAAGCGCGAGGGTCTGCCACAGGGTGCCAAACTGGTGGTGATCTCGGACGTGTTGGCGGATCAGAAGAGCGACGCGATCCAGATACGCCGGCTGGATTGAGCGCATCTGCTGTCCATGCGGGAGCCGCGGTTTAGAGCAGGAGGATGCGTGCCGCCACGACAAATAACAGGACGGCAAACCACCGTTTGAGTGTCGCAGCGGGCACCCGATGGGCAAAACGCACACCTAGAGGCGCGGCGAACAGCGCGGCGAGAATGATCGGAGGCGTTGCCCACCAATCGATATGTGCTTGATCGGCGCTGCTCGAACTTAGGGCGAAGCCCAGTGCACCGAGCAACGCGATCGGCACACCCATGGCGCTGGACGTTGCGGTCGCGTTGTGGATCGGGACATTACATAGCAGCAGCGAGGGTACGATGACGTTGCCCCCTGCGATTCCGGCCAGACCGGCTACGGTCCCGCCGCCGAGGCCCAGGCAAGCTGAGCCAGTGAGGCCCGGCATGCCAGCGCGCGGATCGGGCTGCCAGGCGGCGAACATGACCATCCCGACGAGTGCCAGAAATACGCCGATAAATCCTTGGTACAACCATGTGGGCAGATGGGGTGCAATAAATCCAGCGGCAAAGCTCCCGAGGAGGAAAAATGGCAGCAGGGTGCGCACGATATCGAAGCGGATCTTGCCGGCGCGATATTGGGTCCACGCGGCAGCGGCTGAGGTAAAACCGATGCAGGAGAGGGACGTTCCGACCGCGACGATCAACAAGTTCTGGCCTGCAAAGCGATCGAAGAGGTCGTAGATGACAATCAACGCCGGAACCAGGACCACACCCCCACCGATCCCCAATAGGCCGCCGAGAAAACCGCTGCCGAGACCGAGCAACAGGCAGATCGCGATGAAGAAAAATTGTTCCAATTCGAGTAATGTTCGCGCCAGACCACTTAGTCTAACCCGAAACCAGATTACGCTCCTAGGTGGCGGTCATCGTAGGCACAAAGCCGCGCAAGAAATGCAGGCGTGGGCGATTGACATGAGGATCTAAAGACCAATGTACAGGCACATGCGAGAGACGCTGAAGCGGTGCCACAAGCTTGGCTTACTGAGCATGGCGCTTTTTTGGGCTGGGTGTTTGGCGACGACACACGCCGCCGAGCGCATCGTGCTCGCCAATGGCGACATCTACGAAGGCGATATGGTCGATGGCATGCGCAGTGGGCGTGGGGTCTATACGTGGCAGGACGGCAATCGCTACGAAGGGGAATTCAAAGACAACCGGCTGCATGGCGAGGGAACGTATACGTGGGAGGATGGGCGGCAATATGAGGGAGAATTTGTCGCGGACGTACGCCAGGGTACCGGCACGCTGTTGTTCTTGAATGGCGATAGCTACAACGGCGAATTTAGAAACAACCAAATGCACGGACAGGGTACGTTTACCTGGGCTAATCGAGACGTGTATCGGGGAGAATTTGCCGGTGATCAGCGCACGGGGCGCGGCGAACTGGTGCGAGCCAACGGGGAGTCCTTTGTCGGAGATTTCGTGGATGGGATTCTGCATGGTCAGGGAAGTTACAAGATTCCCGATGGACAGGAATACGCTGGCAGTTTTGTGGAGGGGAAGAAGTCGGGGCAGGGTGCGCTGGTGCTGCCCAACGGCAACCGCTACGTGGGCGAGTTTGCCAACGATCAGCGCGCGGGTATCGGCACTTTTTATTGGCGTGATGACACGGTATATCAGGGTCAATTCTCTAACAATACGATGCACGGTTGGGGTGTGAAACGACTGCCCGACGGGGTGCTCGAGGCGCAGCAGTGGGATTCCGGCGACCTGCGTTTCTCGCGGCTGGTTCGGCCCGTGAGCCAGTGTGCCCTGACTTATGCGGATCAGGATTGGATGTTTGAGAACCCGGGTTGCATCAATGGTCTGGCGCACGGTGAGGGTCTGGCTGTGAGTTTGGATGGGAGTGCACTCATCCCCCAGGGTCGGTTGGTACTCGGCAATGTGGTTGCGGGCGATATATTGCGCCTCCCGCCGCTCGATGAGGTCGACGCTGCGCGATGAGCGAACACGCCGCGCCAGGATCGACGATTCCCGGCTATGAGCTGGAGGCGTTGCTGCGGGAACACGCCAAATATGAGCTCCACATCGGTCGCTCGGGCGGGCAATCGAATCGGGTGGTGATAAGGTTATGGAAGGTGGTTCCCGTCAATTTCGACGCGGTCGCTGCGCGCTTGGCTAACATCACCCAGGTCAACGTGCTGCGCCAACTGGATTACGGACGGCTGGCCGATAGTGGCGCCTACCAGGTCTATGAATTTCTCCCTGGCGGCAGTTTAATGCTGCGTCTTCAACGCGGGATACATGTTCAGGCTTTGCTCAAGGTGTTAAAGGACATCGCCCGCGCGCTGGCCGCTGTCCACGCGCAGGGCATCATCCACAAAGATGTGAAACCCGAGAATGTTCTGTTTCGCGGGGATGGGACCGCGGTGCTGGCGGATTTCGGACTGGCTGAGGTCATGGACGATACCAAGTCCCGTTCGCATCAAGGTACCGTTCACGGGACGCCGGCGTATATGAGTCCGGAGCAATCGTCGGGTGGAATCCTGCAACCGAGCAGTGACCTCTACAGTTTGACCGTGGTGCTCTATCAGACGATGGTCGGTTCGCTACCCTTCACCGGCCAGGATCCGGTGGAGATAGGCATCAAGCACCTCCATGAGCCGGCACCCAAGCTGCCTGCTCATCTGCAGGCCTTGCAGGGTGTGATCGATAGGGGTCTCGCGAAGAGGGCGGCACAGCGGTATCAGTCCGGCGAGGAATTTGTGACGGCGGTCGATCATGTGCGCGAGGCGGTGGATGATCGGGCGCGGACCCTGCGCATGCAACCGATCGACACGTTGGAGATTCGCGCTCTGAGCACGGATATGTTGACCACCCCGCTCGATCCGTCGCGGCTGGAACGTTCGCGGGTCCGGCGCAAACGCTACCACCGCACCAAGATGGCGATGGTCGCGCTACTCCTGCTAGGGGGCTCGACGGGGGTGGGGTGGTATGCCTATCAAAACGACCTGATTCCGATGTCAGAGGTGCGGCAATTGCTGGGTGTTGGCCAGAGTCCAGAATTGCTGGCCGCCTGGAGCGAAGCGCAATCTCTCCGCCAGGATCCCAACCAGGGGCTCGCGGCGATCGCGGCGGGTCTGCGCCGCGTGCTCTCGCTCGACCCGGGATACCAGCCGGCGCTCGATGCGCTGGCTGGGCTTGCCGTGGACTGGGAGGACAGCATCGCTCTGGCTTTGCAACAAGGCAACCTTGAGCAGGCTCAGGCGCGCCTCACGGAAGCGCAGGTCGTCTTCGAAGACCTCGACTGGTTGCGCCTCGACATCGAATTGCAGAATCGGTATCGCGCGGAACGCATCGTCGAGAGCACCAACGCGCTGCTGACCAGCCATGGCTTCTCGGATCTGCCATCCGCAACCGCAGCGATACAGAGTTTCCAGGAAGTGCTGCGACTTGCGCCGGATCATCCGGCTGCATCCCAACGCCTGGACGAGTTGGCCCTGCACTATGCTAATGCGGCGATCGACAGCGCGCAGGCGGGGGATGTTGGCAATGCGCTGACGCTGCTAGAACGCGCGAGTGCTGCCCGCGCTGAGTTACCGATGCTGTCCCAGGCTCGCGAGGTGATATCCCAGGCGACAACCCTCCAAGCCGAGATTGGCGATCTGTTGCAACAGGCCAGGAATTATCGCTCGCAGGGCCAACTGATCTCGCCGAGCGGTGAAAACGCGGCTGCACTCTATCATCGGGTACTCGCCACCGACCCGGACAACGTAGTCGCTACGCAGGGACTCGATGAGGTGTCGGCGCAGGTCACGGCATCCGCCATCGCGCTGCTCGCGGCGGGTGAACTCGGTGCGGTGGAAATCCTCGCGGCGGACGCCACGAGTGCCGGGGTGCGCGATGATCGCGTAAGTGAAATTCGCTCGCGGCTGCAACAGGAACTCGCACGCCAAGACAGCATTACTGCCAATCTCGCTCAGGCGCAGCAGTTGATGGCCCAGGGTTATCTCACCTCGCCGCAGGAGGAGAACGCCGTCGCGCGGCTCCGCTCGGTGCAGCAATTGGATCCGGGTAACGAAGTTGCCAAAGTTATGTTAGAGGATTGCGCCCAACGACTCTATGATGTCGCTGTGGAAGCTTATGAGTTTGATTTGCAGGACCAGGCCAAACAATATCTGGATTTGGCGCTGACCATTACCCCGGACGTGAACGCCTGGATCGCGTTGCGCAACAGTTGGGATATACCGTCTTGAACGACCTCACATACCTCCTGTATCTCGACGACGATACCCTCCCTCTGGCCCACGCGATGACCCTCGGCAACCACCTCGACAACGACCTAGTCGTGGCGGGAGAGGATGTTAGCGACTTCCATATCCGCTTTGAAGTATCGGAGCGCGGCCCGGTCGCCATCCCCCTCGCCAGTGCGACGGTCAACGTCAATGGGGTCGAGACCGCGAACCCGGTCCAACTGATCGTCGGCGATACCCTGTCTGTCGGCTCGCAGACGATGCAGATCGGCTTCGAAGTAGAGACCGCGGCATCTGTGCCGGTGACTGGGTGGTTGCTCGTGGCCGCAGACGGCACCGAATATCCGCTCCAGGGCCATGTGACGCTGGGGCGGGCGTCGAGCGCGGATATCGTTGTGGCAGACGAACACGTCTCGCGGCACCACGCCAAGCTGGTGGAACGTGATCAATACATCTGGGCCCAGGACTTGGGGTCCGCCAACGGCACCCGGGTAAACAATCAGGCGATTGTCGGCGGCGTGCGACTGTTTCACGGTGACTTCCTCTCCCTCGATCGGGTGGCCTACCAACTCGTCGCGAGCGGGGCGGAACTCACGCCGATCAATCGCGTCGATGAGCCGTTGCGTGGTACGGAACGCAGTTTCGACTTCAACCCCGCAGAGACTACAGAATTCGTCACCCTCGATGCTGTCGAGGAGACCTTAAGCAATGATCTGGAGATCGCCGAAACCGGCGCCTTTCTGCTCGGCGTTTCACCGGCGGTCGATGGTGCGGTCTTCCGGGTGGGCCTCGGCGGTTCCAAAATCGGACGTGGGGCGCAGTGCGATATCGTGATCAGCGACAGCACGGTTTCCGCCGAACACGCGACGATCACGGTCCGCCCCGAGGGCATCACCCTGACCAATCTGCACGCCACCAACGGCACCAAGGTGAACGGCGAGGAGATCGTCAGCACCGAGATCCAAGACGGTGACGTGATCCGCCTGGGTCGGGTGTCGTTGGTGTTTAAGGACATTCCACCGGCGGCGGTTGACCAGCATCCGATGCTGCGCAGGCTGCGCTTATGGATGCTGGTGGGCACCGTGGCCGCCGCAATTCTGCTCGCACTGGTTGCGTGATGGCCGTCAATTGCTTTTCTGATCAGCCCGCCCTATATTGCGAGCGCTTGTCGCTGAAGGTCCGCATATGAGCGTGCAAATTCCGTTTCGCAGAAAACTTGAGTTCGAATACGGTCAGGTGGAGTCTATCGCACCGGGTATTCGCCGGGTCGTCGCGAACAATCCAAGCCCGTTTACGCTGTACGGCACGGGTACCTACATCATCGGCACCGGAGGGGTGGCAGTGATCGATCCCGGTCCGGCTGACAGCAAGCACATCGCGGCGCTGCTCGAAGGCCTGCAGGACGAGACCATCTCACACATCCTGGTCACGCACACGCACATGGATCACTCACCCGGCTGTCGGCTGCTCCAGGAAGCCATCGATGCGCCCACCTACGCCTACGGCCCGCACGGGGCCGGCAAGCTGGAACAAGGCGTGACGGTGGAAGAGGGCGGTGACATGGAATTCGATCCGGATCACAAGGTTGAACACGGACAGATTCTGCACGGCAACGATTGGTCGGTGGAGTGTGTCTACACGCCAGGCCACACCTCCAATCACATGTGTTTTGCTCATGTCGAGAGTAAGTCGCTGTTCACCGGGGACCACGTTATGGGCTGGTCGACGAGCATCATCTCCCCACCTGATGGCGATATGAGCGCGTATATGCGTAGCCTCGATTTGCTGCTCGAACGCGATGACGAAGTTTATTGGCCCACCCACGGGCCGGCGATCACGGAACCGAAGAATCTTGTGCGTTCGTTTATCGCCCATCGACAAGAGCGCGAAGCGCAGATCCTGGCCTGTATCGATGAAGGCATAGTGCTCATCTCGGACATGGTCCCCGCGATGTACAAAGACACGCCTGAGTTTATGTACCCGGCCGCGGCGCGCAGTGTCCTGGCCGCAATAGAGCACTTGGTAGAACTCGGCAGCGTCACTACGGAAGGCCGGGCGACCCTCGACGCGACCTATCGACGCGCTTGAGCGGCAGGTGAGGACACAGATCTAACCCGCTGAAACTTCCGGGACCTTGCGCGGTTCAGCGCGTATCGCCTGCCGTTGAGAGACGGGTTCCGCGAGCGGCAACTGCACCACCACAGCCACCCCCGAGCCGTCGGCAAGATTCATCGCGCGTACCGAGCCGCCGTGATATTCGGCGATGATCCGCACCACGTACAACCCCAGACCAAAATGCAGGCGGTTTTCGTGGCTGCGATGGCTGACCATTGAATCGAACACCGAGTGCTCGACGGCGTCGGGTAAACTGGGGCCGCGATTGGCTACGGTGAGTTGCAAGTGCTCGCGGTAGGTATCCAGCTGGATACGTATCTTCGAATCCTCGCGATGAAAGTCCACCGCGTTGTCGAC
>JBCCHL010000135.1:0-12837 GCA_039028775.1 Pseudomonadota bacterium
CGGATAATGCTCGAGGCTCTTCTTGTGCAACGCCGGTGCGTAGGTGCCGTGCCCCGTCACGCCGAGGAAGCGCACCAGGCCCTCTTCTTTTGCCTCGATCAAAGCCTCCAGCGCCCCACCTGGCCCCATCACCACCTCCCATTGATCAGCCTGGGTGAGGTTGTGCATCTGGATCAGGTCGATCTGCTCGACCTGCATGCGTTCCAGCGAGGCTTCGATTTGCGCACGGGCTTTGTCTTTCGTGCGCAGGCCTGTTTTGGTAGCGAGAAAAAAGTCCGCACGTCGCTCCGCCAGGAATGGCGCGAGCCGTAATTCCGCGTCCCCATAGCTGGCGGCAACATCGAGATGGTTGATACCCGCCGCATCGAGTTGAGCGAGCGTAGTATCGGCTTTTTCCTGCCGCATCCCACCGAGTGCCGCGGCGCCGAAGATAAGCCTCGAGCTATGATGCCCCGTCGCACCAAAGGGAATGCATTCAAGCATGGGAATCCTCCTGCCGGTGGCACGCGCCACGCTGCTAAAAAACAAAGACCATAGCAGGCGCTGCCGCCCCACTCCATCGAAAGTTAAAACCGGCGTTGATACACTTAGCTGCGAGATAGGCAGGATGGGAAGTCAGGCTTGAACGAACTGGTTCATACCTACGGGGGAAATCCACTGGATCGTGGCGAACCGTTGCGCCGTGAAGAGGCGACGATTGAGCGATTGCGCACCGCGGCTAGCGCGCGCTGTCTCGTGTTCCACAAATTGCGCGTCGGCGTCCATGCCGATCACAACCTCAGTTGGTTATCGCCGATCGAAACCGCAGCCGAACAGACAGGATTGACCCTGTTTCTCGGCGAACACGACGGCGTGCCTCATTTTGCGCTCGAGTGGCTGGATGAGGTTGCCCCCCCGGGGATCGACGAGTTCGCGGACTGCCGCCTGCTGGCCGCCCATCTGACCACGCCCGAAACCGGTATTCTCGCCCAGGCCCGCGCGCAACTCGACTGGCATCGTCGCAACCCGTTCTGCGCCCAATGTGGTGCGGAAAGCCATCCCGAGCGCGGCGGGCAGATCCGGCGTTGCGATGCCTGCGAGAAACACATCTTCCCTCGCACCGACCCGGTGGCGATTATGTTGATTGTCGACGAAGCCGGGGGAGAGCACTGTCTGCTCGGCAAATCTCAAGGGCGCATGGCCCGCGGCAATTTCTATTCCTGTCTGGCAGGCTTTATCGATCAGGGGGAGTCGCTGGAAGCAGCGGTACGTCGGGAGGTCTGGGAGGAAGCCGGGATTCGTGTCGGCCCGGTGTTTTACCACTCGTCACAACCCTGGCCTTTTCCGTCTCAGTTGATGATCGGCTGTCACGGCATCGCCACCCACAAGGACATCAACTTCGATAGCGCGGAGATGGCCGACGTGCGCTGGTTTCACCGTGACGAGGCGGCAGCGGCTTTGCGCCAGGAAAACAACAGCCTGAACGTACCCGGCCAGATGGCCATCGCGCACCACTTGATCCGCACCTGGGTGGAGGGTGAGATTCAGCTATGAGTCTGGCGTGCTGGAACTGCGGTGCCTCCCTGGACGACATACCCCAACCGATCAGCCGCCATGCAGCCTGCGGCGCTTGCTTCAACGAGGTCCATTGCTGTCGCATGTGCCAGCACTACGATCCGGACAAGACCACATCCTGTTTCGAAGATCGCGCTGACACGCCTCTACAGAAGGAAAACGCCAACTTCTGCGACTTCTTCAAACCCGCCCACAACGTGTGCCGGCTCGAGCGCAAAGCCTCCAACAGCAACGCCCGGGATGCTTTGGATGCACTATTCGCAAACCCCGCGGACCCAACCGAGCCGTCGGACGAGCCACCCGGCGACACCGCCGTACCCACACCCGAGGAAGAAGCCCGACGAAAATTGGACGAGTTGTTTAAGTAACTCCGACCACGTGGCTCGACGCACCGGGATGCTGTGGAATGTGACGCGGCGGCAATGTCACTCGGGGGGTGAGGAATGCCTCCGCCTGCACGCAGGCTGATCACCCTAGCTCGCCACAAACAGCATGCTAAGGGTTCGCGACCACGCTAAGTAACAAAGTACGCGAGCCCGCGCTCACAATTTTACGACTCTCGATGGGTGGGTATTCGGCCGAGGCATCGGCAGGGGATCAAAACCGCAGTATTCGTCAAGCTCACTCACGTTCGATGGCAGTGAACGCCTCATTGACTCGGTTTGCACATCGCGAAAGAATAGTGCTCAACAACGACAACCGGAAATCACCCACGATGAGTATCGCAAGTTTGGCTGGAGTACTGAAAATCTTCGGCGGTACCGACCCCACCCCGGAGGAGCAGGCGCAGCTCGCCAAAGAAGTTATGCTGATGACCCTGGCGCGTGCGACGGCAGCAGACACCAATATCAAGGCCATCGAGGTCGAGAAAGTGCGCGAAGTACTCAAGGCGCATACGGGAGATGACTTTCCGGATTCGGAGATACGTGTGGCGGCAAACTCGCGCATCTACGAAAGCGCACCGCTCGATAAATACGTGGCCACATCCGCGCGAAAACTGAACACCGCCGATCGTCTGGATATCGCCAGAGCGCTCGAAGAGGTCATCAATGCAGATGGTCGGGTGAGCGACCGGGAAATCACATTCTTTAACGATATTGTGAACAGCCTGGACCTGACGCCCGCCCAATTGATGGGCATGAACGCGGAATAATCTACGGCTGGACGGGTCATGGCGCGCCAATCAAAAACCAGCCAACATCGGACACTACCGGGTGCTACGCCCAGGCGGCGGACAACCTCGACGCCCGCCATCCCGCCTGCAGGCACTGAACGCACGCTGCTGCACTCCGGGACCAGCGGCTATGCCTACAAAGAGTGGCTTGGAACCTTCTATCCCGAAGACCTATCGAGCGATAGCTGGCTCTCTTACTATGCCAGCCAGCTGTCGAGCGTCGAGATCAACAACACCTTTTATCGCATGCCACGCACCCACGTGGTCGAACAGTGGTGTGCGCAGGTGCCCGAAGACTTCAAGTTTGTGTTCAAAGCCAGCCGCCGCATAAGTCATCAGAAACGCCTGAAGGACGTTGAGGAGGCCACCGAGTACCTGGGTAAGCGAGCGCTGACTTTCGGCAGCCGACTGGGATGTGTCCTGCTCCAGCTACCTCCTAACATGCGTATCCACACCGATCGTCTGCAGCGTTTCATCGAGTTGCTCCCGCACAACGTCCCCTGTGCATTCGAGTTTCGCCACCCCTCTTGGGCGGTGGAGGAGGTCGACACGATCTTGCGCCAGGGCGGGCATACCCGGGTGACCACCGATGACGACGAGCAGGCCAAGGTCACGGAGCTGGAGCACTTCGACTGGCACTATTTACGCTTGCGACGCAGTCGCTATACCAAACCGGCGTTGGTACGCTGGGGAAAGCTCATCCAGCAAAGCGCCGCCAAACAAGCTTACGTTTACTTCAAACACGAAGATGCCGGTGCCGGTCCCAAACTCGCCGCCCGTTTTGCAGCTCTGTACGGTGAGGCCGAATTGACCCGTAAACCAGCGCCGCGCAGAGCATCGCGCAGTACCTGACGTCGACCTCACCCCACTCCTATCAGCAAAGGAAAATTGACCATGTTCAGACGCATCCTCCTCTCGCTGGCCCTCGCAAGCCTTGGGGCTGTCCACCAGGCAGAACCACTGCGCTTATCGGAACCCGTTGTGATCACACCAAGCCATGAGGTGTTCGGCACGCCGATGCCCGAGCAGGTCAGCCCCTTCGCTCTGGCGACTCTTCTCAAGGACCCGGAACAATATCGGTCACGCATGCTGGCGGTAGAAACGAAAGTGGGGAAAGTGTGCCAGAAGAAAGGCTGTTTCTTTGTGGCCCAAGACGGTGCCGCGGCGGTGCGGGTCGCATTCAAAGACTATGGATTTTTTGTACCTACCGACATCAGCGGTAAAACTGTCGTGCTATGGGGCGAACTTGTCGCCCGGGACCTGACACCCGCGCAGGCGGAACACTTCAGCAAAGATGCGGGCGCAACCGGGGCGTTTCAGGCCGGGAAGGTCTACGAATTGATCGCAAGTTCGGTGCAGATACCGCGCTGAGCGCGGCTTGCGGCGCGCGCTAAAGCGTCTTACTTACCTGGCGCTGCCGCCCGCAGTTTCTTGGCTTTAGCGACGGGGGCACGAGTACGCGACTGGTTCGACTTGTTACGTCGTTCCTGCGCGATCATGCGCGATTGATTTCTATTGATCACTGGCTTCTCTCACCGGGTACTGCTCAAGTACGCAAGCTTAGACGAAGCTTTGACCCTACCCCTCAGCAATGATTCACAAAAAGTCTAACTCCGCCAACCTCACGGCCGAGGCGTGACCGAGTTCACACCCGCAAGGCCAGCATTCAAGCAATTTTGTTAACAAAATCAAGCACTGCGTCGGCTGAAGGCGCCACCGTATGGCCCAGAGCGAGCGTTTGTGCGTCGGGAGCGACCTCGTCCGGGATTTGCCACACCCGCAGGCCGGCCGCCACCGCTGAGCGCGTGCCATTGTCGGAATCCTCCAGCGCCCAGCAGACCTGAGGCGCGACATTTAGGCGTTTGCAAGCAAGCTGGTACGGCGCCGGATCGGGTTTGCTATGCGGTGCCTCACCACCGCACACAAGCAGTGCAAAATAAGGCGCCAAACCACAGAGTTCGAGCTTGGTTTCAGTGGTGTCGCGTGACGAGGAGGTCACAACGGCCAAGGGAACCGCCAGGGTGGCTAGACGCTGCAGCAGGCCTTCGACACCAGGCTTGATGTCCACCGGCCGACGTTTTACGTGGGCATAGTAACGTCGCTCCCAGGCGGCCAACATGGCATCGTAGGGAAAGTCCGGACCGTAACCCGCCTGCACGATGCGGCGCGTCTCTGCACCCGTGCGACCGATGCAGCGGTTGTAGATCGCAAGGTCGGGTGTGGCACCAATCTCTACACAGGCAGCTTCAAAACAGTCCCGCGCCAGACGCTCGCTGTCGATCAGCGTGCCGTCCATGTCGAACAGCACCGCCGCCGGCAGGCCGTCAGCCAGCATCTGCCACCAGGTTATTGAGCACGTACTGCAGGATGCCCCCACTCTTGAAGTAGGCGATCTCGTTATCGGTATCGAGGCGACTGTCCACCCGCACGGTGTGGGTCTCGCCATCCTCGCGATGGATGGTGACCGCGATCTCCTGGCGGGGCGTCTCCGTCGCACCGGCCAACATCTGTATATCGATAATTTCCGTCCCATCCAGTTGCAGGGATAAGCGACCCTCACCCTCTTTAAACTGCAGCGGCAGGACCCCCATGCCGATTAGGTTCGAACGGTGAATCCGCTCGTAGCTTTCGGCGAGCACCGCCTTAACCCCGAGCAGCCGTGTGCCTTTGGCCGCCCAGTCTCGACTCGATCCGGTGCCGTACTCCTTCCCGGCGATCACCACCAGGGGACGTCCCTCACCCTGATAGCGCACCGCGGCATCGTAGATCGACAGCTGTTCGTCGGTGGGGATATAGCGGGTATAGCCCCCCTCAATCCCGGGTACCATCTCATTGCGGATGCGTATATTGGCGAAGGTGCCGCGCATCATGACCTCGTGATTTCCCCGACGCGAGCCGTATGAATTGAAATCCGCAACATCAACGCCATGCTGCTGGAGGTAGTGTCCCGCAGGACTGTCCGGTTGAATCGCCCCCGCGGGCGAGATGTGATCCGTGGTCACCGAATCGCCCAGCAGGGCCAGCACCCGAGCACCCTGGACGCCGATCGTTTGGTCCTGGTCACCGCCCACCGAGAAGAATGGCGGTTGCTTGATATAGGTGGACTCTTCCCAGCCGTAAGTACCGCCCGCATCGACTTCGATCGCGCGCCATGCCTCTGGGCCAGTGAACACATCGCTGTACTGTTCAGCAAACATGCCGGTAGTGACTTTGTCAGCCTCGGCACGGATCTGCGCATTGCTCGGCCAGATGTCCGCCAGCATCACATCCTGGCCTTGCGCATCCTGCCCCAAGGGCTCGCTGGCCAGGTCGATACGTGTGGTTCCCGCGAGTGCGTAGGCCACCACCAGCGGCGGTGACGCCAGCCAGTTGGTACGCACCTCCTGATGCACGCGACCTTCGAAGTTGCGATTGCCCGACAACACCGAGGACACCACCAGATCTCCCGCATTGATCGCCGCCGAGATGTGCTCCGGCAGTGGACCGGAGTTACCGATGCAGGTGGTGCAGCCATAACCCACCAGATTAAATCCAAGGCAATCCAATTCGTCCTGTAGGCCGGTGGCTTCGAGATACTCGGTCACCACTTTCGAACCGGGTGCGAGAGATGTTTTGACCCAGGGCTTGACCTGCAAACCCCGAGCGGCGGCGTTTTGCGCCACCAGCCCCGCACCGAGCATGACGGCGGGATTGGAGGTATTGGTACAACTGGTGATCGCCGCGATCACAACGTCGCCGTCGGTCAACTCCCAGTCCCGGCCAGGCACCGACCCGCTCGCCGGGGTTGAGCGCCCCTGTAAGGCCAACGCATCGTCGAATGCCTGTTTCATATCGACCATGGCGACCCGATCCTGGGGGCGCTTCGGCCCGGCGAGGCTGGGCACCACATCTGCGAGATTCAATTCGAGGGTGGATGTGTAGATGGGGTCGGGGGAGTTGCTGTCGCGGAACATGCCCTGGGCCTTGCTGTAGGCTTCGACCAGGGCCACCGTCTCAGCCGGTCGATTCGTCAGGCGCAGATAATTCAACGTCTCCGCGTCGATGGGAAAAAACCCGCAAGTTGCCCCATATTCCGGTGCCATGTTGGCGATGGTGGCCTGATCCGCGAGTGACAGGTTATCCAGGCCATCACCATAGAACTCGACAAATTTGCCGACCACACCCTTGGCGCGCAACATCTCCACCACAACCAGGACCAGATCGGTCGCCGTGATGCCTTCGCGCACCGCGCCGGTGAGCTTGAAACCCACCACCTCCGGGATCAGCATACTGACGGGCTGGCCCAACATGGCCGCCTCCGCCTCAATGCCCCCTACCCCCCAGCCAAGAACGCCAAGGCCATTGATCATGGTCGTATGCGAATCGGTACCAACAAGGGTGTCGGGAAAGGCTTGCAACTTGCCGTCCACCGTTCTGGTCCATATGGCTTTGGCGAGATATTCCAGGTTGACCTGGTGACAGATACCCGTACCCGGCGGCACAACCCGAAAGTTCTCAAATGCAGTCTGCCCCCAGCGCAGGAAACGATAGCGCTCACCATTGCGTTGCATTTCCATCTCGACGTTCTGGCCGAAAGCGGCTTCGGTACCAAACTTGTCGACCATCACCGAGTGATCGATTACCAGATCGACCGGGGATAGTGGATTGATCAGGTCCGGCGAATAACCGGCATCGACCGCAACCGAGCGCATCGCCGCCAGGTCCGCTACGCCGGGCACACCTGTAAAGTCCTGCATCAAGACGCGTGCGGGGCGAAAGGCAATTTCCTCACTGGCTGAGCCACTCTGGGTCCAGGCACCGAGGGCTTTGATATCGTCTGCGGTGACGCTCGTGCCATCCTCATGTCGCAGCAGGTTTTCCAGCAGAATCTTCAAGGTCACCGGGAGACGCGAAACATCGCCCACCCCACGCGCCTCAGGCAGGCTGAAATATTCGTAGCGCTGCTCGCCGACCACCAGGGTGGCGCGGGCATCAAAACTGTTCAAACTCATAAGAATCGTCCTTTCTCGGTGAGTTGTTTCGGGTTGGATCGGGTCATGCACCTATGACACGATCCGTTGGCTAAACAGACGGCTAGTGTCCCGTCCGCGAGGGCGGAGCGCAAATCGCTCTCGGCGTGTTTCTTTCCAGCGATCAGCTCTCCTACTCATGCGATCACGAACACACCGGGGTCGCTGCCAGGCCGGTATGCCGGATCCATTAAATCGATCCTAGGTCTGGTCACGCAGAGGTTCGCGGTACAGGTGATGGCCGCACCGCCAGCAGTAGGTAGCTTCGCTGGAGTGACCCTCGGCCGCGCAGTCCGGGCAGGTCCGGGTATTGGCGCGACGCCTATGCGCCTCATTGAGCTCCAGCGTCACGATCCCCGTCGGCACCGCGATGATCCCATAGCCCATCACCATGATGACCGTGGCCAACATGCGACCTAACGGAGTGGACGGGGCGATATCACCGTAGCCGACGGTCGTCATCGTGGACACCGCCCAATAAATACTGTCTGGAATACTGCGAAACTGCGGGTTGACCCCGCCTTCGACGAGATACATCAGAGACCCGAAAATCACGACGAGGGTCAACACCGTAGCGACAAACACGATAATTTTGCGCCGACTGGCAACCATTGCCTGGGCCAACAATTCCGCCTCGCCGACGTAGCGCACCATGCGCAACACGCGGAAGACCCGCAATACCCGCAGCACACGTATGACCAGCAGGTACTGGCTGCCGGCGAACCACAGACTCAAATAGGTGGGGATAATTCCGGCAAGGTCGATGATGCCGTAGAAGCTACGCGCGTAGGACCACGTGTTTTGGATGCACCAGAGGCGCAGACCGTATTCGATGGTGAAGGCGATGGTAAATGCCCACTCGAGGATGAGGAGTGCAGTGCCGTACCGAGCGTGGATCGCCTCGACCGAGTCGAGCATCACCGCCGCCACGGAAACCATGATCGCAACAATGAGGGCAACGTCGAACGCTTTGCCGGCCGGGGTGTCCGCTTCGAAAATCACCGTGCGGACCTGGTCTTTAGTGAACGCCATCGAGCAATTCTAACACGGACCGCGAGGTGTCCTCGCATCGGTTCCCAGACACCATCTAGAAATTCGTCGCCCGATCTCGACCCAGCCAGATCGCCCGTCTTTGCGGCCCCGGTATGGACAAAATGAAGATACGGAGTCGGCGCCCGCGTCAGAAACAAGCCCCCTACCGCCCGAGCGGACGGTAGGGCTGGACAGTATCAGCTCACTTTCACATCGATCGTGCGCGCCACCGAAGCGGCCTTTTTGCCGATCTTGAGGTAGAGCACGCCATCGCGACTACTGGCGTCGATCGATTCCTCGTCGGCATCTTCAGGCAACTGGAAGTTACGCACAAAGCGGCCATAACGACGCTCCACACGGTGCACGCGACCTTCGCTGTCCTCGTGTTCCTGGACCCTGCGTTCGCCGCTGACGGTCAATACGCCTTCGACCACGCTGACCGCCAGGTCTTCCGCCGCAACGGCCGGTACTTCGACATCGATCTGATAGTCCGCATCGGTCTCCCGAATGTCGACCAGCGGCAACCAGTCGGCGCGACGCACGGGCGCACTCGGGCGCTCCAACGCTTGAAAGAGATGGTCCAGTTCACGGAACGGGCTCCAACGCACTACATTCATTTTCTTCTCCTTGGGCTAACGGTTTTGTATCAACGATGTTCCCTTGATAGGGCCCCATATCGACAAACCAAGGACTTGAAAAAAAAATAAATGCCCTCACCGGGTTAGGTATACCACTGAATTTTATAGATTTTTCAGGAAATCCAGCACCACTTCGGCAAGTCTGGGTGCCAGGGACCGAGGGATGTTGTGGCCCATCCCAGGCACCAGCTCAAAGCGTGCACCGGGAATGTTGTCGGCGGTGTCGCGCCCCGCCGCGGGATTCACCAGCGCATCGTCTGCGCCGTGGATCACCAAGGTGGGGACATCGATCTTGCGCAACCGGTCTACCCGACTGCCATCGCGATTGGCCGCACGCATCTGCCGAGCGACCCCCGCCGGGAAATAGCAGCGATCATACGCCGCTCGCGCCTGGGCCAGGCGCTCGCTTTCATCTTCCGGATATCCAGGGCTGCCGAACAGGACTTTGTTGTCCGCGCTCAGGCGGATGACGTTGTCGCGCCCCTCGGCGCTGCGGGTCAGGTGTGGCAACATGTCAGCAGACACAGTGGGCACGTCCGGGTTGCCGCTCCCCGACATGACCGAGAAAAGGGCGCGCACCCGCTCCGGATAGTGGTAGGCAACCAACTGCGCCACCATGCCACCGAGCGAGATACCAAAGATGACCGCGCGAGAGAGCGTCAGATGATCGAGCAGCCCGATCACGTCGCCTGCCATGTCTTTCAGGCTGTACTCATCCTCACATTTGGTCGACAAGCCCACATCGCGGTTGTCGAATATCAGCGTACGCAAACCTTGCGCGTGAAACGACTGCAGAAATTCCTCTGGCCACTCAATCATCTGCGTGCCGAGGCCGCGGATGAAGACCACAACTTCACCTGCGGCCGGTCCGCTCAGTTCATATTCGAGTTGAATCTGCGGGTCGGTACCGGCGATGTCTGCGCGCATAGGTCTTCCTGCTATGTGGTTTTGGGTTTCGCGGCCGGAATATCGAGGGTATCAAGCAGCTGGCGATCCCAGCTGAAGCGCCGCCGGAGTGGACCTCTATTCGTTCTTATCTATGAGGTATACGGATTCAACAATCTGGCGCACACCCTGGGCTTCGAAGTGCGGGGGCACGTTCTGTGTCACAATCGAATCGATCTGTTCTACCTGGCAGCGCAGGCCATAGTGCTCACTGATCTCGTCGTCGAAGACCGCGTGCGGCGGACCGGCGACCAGGTTCTGGTCGTACTCCACGGCGAGCAGCAGGATGCGGCACTCTTCGGGAACAATGCGCAACAGATGATCGACGTAGCGAAAGCGCATGTCCGGTGGTAGCGCGACGAGCGCGCCTCGATCAAACACGCCGCGCACCCCTTCCAATAAGGGGGCGGTGAGGTCGAAGAAGTCCCCCTGATAAACCGTCGTACTACTGCCGCGGTAGGCGGTAAATCGATCCACCGACGCGTTGACCGGAATCTCATTGATCTGGGCGAAGTAGTTCTCGACCGCTATCTGGGCAAGTTCCACTCCCACCACATCGTGACCCTGGGCCGCAAGCCATTGCATATCCAGAGACTTGCCGCACAAAGGTACGAACACAGATTCGGCGGGGTCGAGGCCAAGGCGCGGCCAGTAATCCAACAACATTGGATTGTGTTGGGTTTGATGGAATCCGATCTGATTCCTCTGCCAGCGTTCGAGCCAGAACTTCGGCTTCATCACCACCCCCTCTTGTGGTTTTGATTCCGCATGTTGTGGTTAGGTCCCTCATCGCCAAGCCGAACTCGCGCTGCAACATTCGCGGCAGCTTCCATAGCGCGGCCAGCGCCACGCCTCTACATGGCCCTTGTAACCCGAAAAGCCCGTCCGTGCAACGGCTAATGCAACAGGCTACTTCACCTGCGAGGCTGCCACCGCCGTTCCGGCATTGCGTGGATCCGCCGCGCCGGTTATCCCCTGTGGCGTCCACATGACCGAGTTGGCGTCGCCGATGCCACCACCCAGGAAGGCGGGTACCGGCGCCAGATTCGCATGGCCAAGCGCCTCGAGTTGGACCGCGGCGGCCGGGTTGACGGCCGCCGCCTCATGCATCACCCGATCGGGCATCCACTGATGATGGAAGCGCGGACTAGCTACCGCGTCCGCCACGCCCATACCATGGTCCAGCACGTTGATGATCACCTGCATTGTGGTGGTGATGATCGTACTCCCGCCCGGCGATCCGGTGACCAGCACAGGCTTATCATCGCGCACAACGATGGTGGGGGTCATGCTGCTCAGCATCCGCTTGCCGGGCTCGATGGCGTTCGCCGCACGCCCGAGCAGACCATAGAAATTAGGCGCGTTCTCTTTGGCGGAAAAGTCGTCCATTTCATTGTTGAGCAGGATGCCCGTGCCCGCCGCGACAATCTTGCTGCCGTAGGATAGATTCAGCGTGGTCGTATACGCCACCGCATTACCCTGGCCGTCGATCACGGAAAGGTGGGTGGTGTCTGGACTTTCCGGTAGCGGGATAACGCCCGCACCTATGTCTTCGCTGCGACTCGCCTGCTGCGGATCAAAATCGGCGAATCGCTCGGCCGCATAGGATTTGCTGATCAAGCGCTCTACGGGTACCGGATAAAAGTCCGGGTCGCCTAGATACTGCGCGCGATCCGCATACGCCCGGCGTTCGGCCTCGATCATCGCATGTATCGTCGCGGGAGCACCGAAGCCACTGGCCTGGAGATCCAGTGATTCGAGCATGTTCAACATCTGCACCAACAGCACCCCGCCCGAGGAAGGCGGCGGCATCGAGACGATCTCATAGCCCCGGTAGGTCCCGACGATCGGCTCGCGCCACACGCTACGATAGCCGACCAGGTCTTCACGGGTGATCAAACCGCCGTTGGCTGCCATCTCTTCCACCAGCAGCCCAGCGGTGACGCCGGCATAGAATCCCTGCTTGCCCGTCTCGGCTATACGTTCCAGCGCGTCGGCGAGATCGGGTTGACGGAACAGATCACCCTGTTCGTAGGGTTCGCCCGACTTGGAGAAAATGGCCATCGAGGCGGCATGCGGCGCAAACGCTTCGAGACGACGGGCAAATGAAGCGGACAGGTCCGCATCGAGCATGATGCCTTCCCGCGCCAGCCGGATGGCCGGCGCAAGGACCTCTTGTCGGCTCTTGGTGCCATAGCGCTCCAGGACATCGAGCAAACCGGCGACCGTGCCCGGCACGCCAACCGCGAGATGGGTACGCGTCGAACGGCCTTCAACAATGTCGCCGTTCTCGTCGAGGTACATGTCGCGGCTGGCGGCGAGCGGCGCTTTCTCCCGATGATCGTTGGTGATCGTCTTCCCATCTGCGAGCCGGATGACCATAAAACCGCCACCCCCGATATTGCCCGCAGATGGATAGGTCACCGCCAGCGCAAAGCCCGCCGCAACGGCCGCGTCCACCGCATTGCCGCCTTGGGCGAGCATC
>JBCCHL010000136.1:0-12831 GCA_039028775.1 Pseudomonadota bacterium
AAGTGCTTTGGATGCCGTCAGTTCATCGTCAGTTCCATTCTCGGGAGCGCTGAGGCGCCTTTGTTCCTGCTCTGGGACCATCAAAGTAGCCGGCCTCGTTGTTGAACAGGAAATTCGATCCGAACAGCGAGGTTGCGATCACGCTCTCACCAAAGTCCTCCAACTCCGCAGGCATCAGCAGCCAATAAGCCAGGCCACAGCTGATCAACACCACACTGAACAGCGCAGGAAAGAGGCGCCTGATACGGCGCAGGTAAAAGCTGCGGATGCTGAACGTGCCGTTCGCCAGCTCGGCAGCGACGATGGACGTGATCAAAAACCCGGAGATAACAAAGAACACATCGACACCGACAAAGCCACCGGCGAAACCTGGCACGCCCGCATGAAACAGGACCACGGGCAACACGGCCAGGGCCCGCAGGCCATCGATGTCGGGGCGATAGGTGGCGATGAGACTATCCGTTGGTGGAGCTGTCGACGGAGCCGTTGACCGAGCCTCCGACCACGCGTTGCTTGAGATAGCGGCGAGTCTTCCACCAATAGCGCAGCATCACTTCCAGGCGCTTGTGGGCGGGGTCCCCGGCATCTTTGTAGCTCTCGCCATCCAACGCCTCCACGTCTGCGAGTTGCTCAACCCAGGCATCGTCTTCTTCATAGCCGTGGTCGATGAGCACCTTGGGCATGTCCGGATTGCGTTGCCATTCCTGTTTAATGCGCGGCAGATGTCCCTGCCAGCTGTTGATGCGGGAGGCGTCAAAGCTGCGCACACCGTTGAGCGCATTCTGGGAATGCTCGTGTAGCTCTCCCACCCCTTCTGGATAACGGGAAAACTGTCGTATCTGCTGCAGATGCGGCAGAAACGTGGCTATCTGGCGCTGCACGCCATCCGGTTCTTGCAACAGGTGTTCGTAACGCACCACGAGGTAACGGGGATGGGTGGTGAACGCTTCGATGGTCTGCGCATACAGCAGCCAGCGTGCAAAGCCGACGTAGTATTGCCCCGGCCGAGCCTTATGGCGGCTGCTCACCACCGCACGCGGATCGCGCAGCACCGCGATCACGTGTAGGTCTTCGTCGCCCAGAAACGCCCGGCCGATACGCACCGTATCCGCCGGTTTCTTGGTGAGGTAGGGGGAGAGATGCGCGGGGATGGGATCGAACAAAGAGGTCTCGTGCGGCGTCGCCCCGGCGAAATCAAAGGCGTAGCGCAGCAGTTCGGTCAGCAACGTTGTGCCGCTTCTTGGACAGCCCACCACATGCACTCGCTTCTGTCTTTCCAACCAACACCTCTGCTGCCCGACGATATCTTTTTCGACTTATGAATTGGCGAACTACGAACGCTTCGCCTGCGGGTCCACGAAGGCTTCGCCTGTCCGCAATCGTGACCTTAAGCAACACTATTGCGCCACGCCGCTAGTGTAGCAACAGGCCATCGCCAGCCCAAACATCAGCGCGCGAAGAGAGGTTGCCGCGCGCCTTCCAAGCACATAGGGTTACACCTGCCGGCCGGGGTAAGGTTAGCGCGGACCGGCAGGGGAGATAAGGCAGGCTCAAAGAACCAGGCCAAGAGAACAAAGATGAGGAGGGAGGCCATGCTCAAGCCGTATACCGTATTGGATTTCACCGACGAGCGCGGCGAGATCGGACCGATGCTGCTCGGCGATCTGGGCGCGGATGTGATCCGTGTCGAGGCACCCGGCGGCAGCGCGGCGCGGCGCGGCACCCAGACAATCAAGGGCGCGGACGACGACCTGCAAAGCCTTCGATTCGTCGCCTTCAACCGCAACAAACGCTCGATCGTGCTCGATCCGGCAGACGCGGCGGACAAGGCGGCGCTCACCGAACTGGTTCGCCGCGCGGACATAGTTTTCGAATCGGGTAACAACCTCGCAGCGTATGGCCTCGACTTCGAAGTTCTCGAACAAATTAACGCACGGATCGTGCACGTGCGCATCTCCGCATTCGGCAGCACCGGCCCGTATGCAGACTACCTGGGTAACGATCTGGTCATCGCCGCGATGGGTGGGCCCGTGTCGCTGCAGGGTGTGCCGGAACGCGCGCCGCTGCGCATCAGCGTTCCCCAGGTCTGGCGTCACACGGGCGCGGAGGCCGCGGCCGGGGCGATGGTGGCACATCGCAAGATGCTCGCGGACGGCACCGCCAAGTTTGTGGATCTCTCCGCCCAGAGCGTCATGACCTGGACCATGCTCAACGCTATGGACGCCTATGCGATCCAGGGTTACGATTTCGAGCGTGGCGGCTCGACGCTTAACAACGGCACGCTATTGGTCCAGCTGGTGCATCCGACCGCGGATGGTCACGTGGTCGCCCTGCCCATGTCCCGGGTGATTGTGCCCTGCCTGGACTGGATGATCTCGGAAGGGTTGGCAAGCAACACGCTGCACGATCTGGACTGGGAAGAATACGATCTGTGCCTTGGCACCCCCGGCGAGGGGCCGATGGAACTGGAAGAAGGCACGGCTTTATTGCGCAGCTTCCTGATTCGGCGCACCAATGCAGAGCTCTTCGAGTTCGGCATCCGCAACGGCGTGTCGTTTGCGCCGGTCAATACACTGCAGGAATTGCTAACCCTGGGACATATGCACCTGCGCGGTTACTGGGAGGACGTGGCGCTGCCCGACGGCAAGACGATCCATGCTCCGGGTTTGTGGTGCAAGCCGACCGTAGGCGAGCTGGGCATCAAACATCCCGCACCCGGATTGGATCAACACGGCGCGACCATCCGCGCCGAGTTGGAGCAGCCCGCAGCCCCGAAAGAGCATCCCGAACCCAGTGGCGACAGCCTGCCCTTCGCCGGCCTCAAAGTGACCGACTTTGCGTGGGTGGGAGTTGGGCCGATCTCCTCCAAATATCTCGCCGACCATGGCGCCGACGTGGTAAGGATCGAATCGGAGAGCCGTCCCGATGTGCTGCGCGCGGGTGGGCCGTTCAAAGACAACGAACCGGGCATCAACCGCTCGCAGTTCTACGGAGATTTCAACACCTCCAAGAAGAGCATCGCGCTGGACATGAAGTCGCCGGATGCGATCGCATTGGCCAAGAAGCTGATCGTCGAATCCGATGTGATGATCGAGAGTTTTGCGCCCGGTGCCATCGGGCGCATGGGGCTGGGCTACGAGGAGGTCAGGAAACTCAACCCCGGCCTTATCATGATCAGCACCTGTCTAATGGGTCAGACCGGCCCGGCGGCTAACCTCGCCGGCTACGGCTATCACGCCGCGGCGATCGCCGGATTCTATGAGGTCACCGGCTGGCCGGATATGGCCCCGCTGGGTCCCTGGCTGGCCTACACCGACACCATCGCACCACGCTTCATATCTACGCTGCTCGCCGCCGCACTCGATCACCGCCGTCGCACCGGTGAAGGTTGTTACATCGACGTCGCCCAGATCGAAACCGCCCTGCACTTCCTGGCCCCGGAGTTTCTGGATCTACAGGCCAACGGCGTGGACAGCGAACGCATCGGCAATCGCGCCCCCGACCTGGCGCCGCAAGGCTGTTATCCCTGCGCGGGCGAAGACCAGTGGTGTGCCATCGCCATCGATACCGACGCTCAGTGGCAGACCCTGTGCGCGACCATCGGCGCCGATGCGCTGGGGGCGGATGCGAACCTCAGTGGGCATGCCGGACGCCTCGCTCGCCACGACGAGATCGACGCCGTGATCAGCGCCTGGACCCACAGGCATTCGCCGGAAGCGGTGATGCACACCCTGCAGGCGGCGGGGGTACCGGCCGGCAAGGTGCAGCGTTCCAGCGATCTGCTGGCCGACCCGCAATACAGCCACCGGGACTTTTATCGCTATCACACCCACGGCGAGATGGGACACATCCCCTACGCCGGCCATCAGTACCAGATCAGCGGTTATGCCCACGGCCCGCGAGGCCCGGCACCGATGTTGGGCGAACACAGCTTCGAAATTCTGAGCGGTCGCCTGAAGATGAGCGACGAAGACATCGCAGGGGTCTACGCCAGCGGCGTGATCACCTAGGACCCAGCGGCGCGATCCACCGACCGGCGTGCAGGCGCTAGGTCGCAGTACCAGCCCGCTAGGGCGTGCTGCCGGGTAGCGTTGCGGGGTACACTACATTCATTGCTGGCGGCAAAGGGGGGCCGATGGCAACAACAACTGCGCGCGCAGCAACGGTCGAGTTCGAAGACCAGCGCGTCGAGTGGTACCGGAGTCCATTGGAACGAGAGACCCTGCGCGCCCTCATGCAACGCTCGGATGCGCGGGGCTGGCTGCAGACCGTTTTACATCTGGGTTGGTTCTGCACCACAGCGGCCTTGGCCTTCTGGGCGTTCACGCTGATCGACAGCCAGTCCTGGCCCTGGGCGGTGCCATTGCTGCTGGCGGCGTTGTTTCTGCACGGCACCATGGGACCGTTCATGGGCCTGATCGCGATCCACGAACTGCAGCATCGAACCGTTTTCAAGACCCGCTGGCTCAACGATTTTTTTGAGCGAGTCTACGCGTTCATCAGCTGGTCCGACTACATCTGGTACCAGCACAGCCACGTGCGCCACCACATGAGCACGTGTCACCGGCAACACGACGGCGAGGTGGTCCTGCCGGTCCGATTCAGCCTGAGGCGCTGGAACGTCTGGCTCGGCTTACTCGCTTGGAGTCCGAGGGCGACGTGGACACGCATGGTACTGGTCTGGCGCCACGCGCGCGGCGATATCAGGGGCGATTGGTACCAGCACGTCTTGCCCGCGAGCGATCCGGAGCTAAGGCGAGCACACCGTAATTGGGCGCGCACCCTGCTGCTCGGGCATGGTGCGTTGGCGATTTTGTTTATCGCGAGCGGTCACTGGTTTGCGCTGGTCGTCTTCACCTTTGGCACCCAGTATTGCAGCTGGCTGGGTTTCCTCTGCGGGGTACCGCAACACTACGGACTGAACAGCGACATCCCAGACTTCCGCTACAACACCCGAACCTTTACCTGCGGCTGGCTGCCGGCCTTCTACTACTGGAACATGCAATACCACCTGGAACATCATATGTATCCGGCGGTGCCTTTTTTTAATCTCCCCAAGCTAAGACAAGCCATCGAACACGACCTGCCACCGGCGCCACACGGTCTGCGGGCCACCTGGCAGGAGATGTTCGCGATCCGGGATGCGGTCAAAGCCGATTCCACCTACCGCTTCTATCCGGATGTGCCGCAACGGCCCCATCACCCTGACCCAATCTCGAACACAAGGATAAGCCATGTCTGATGATCCCAATTTCTACAACGGCTGGCCCATGAATACTCCGATGGACGTGCGCCTGGGTATGACCGATGAGAAAGACATCCACTTTCCGCTGCGTTGGGGGGTGATCTCCGCCTCGGCCATCGCCAGCGATTGGATCAAATCGCTGCAGGACGTCCCGGGGGCCAGCGTCACCGCCGTGGCCGCCCGCGATATGGACCGCGCGCAAGCGTATGCAGACGCCCACGGCGTGCCCAAGGCATACGATTCCTACGCGCAGCTGTGCGCCGATCCCGAGGTCGACATCGTCTACATCGCGTCTAAAACGTGGGATCACCATCGCGATCTGATGACCGCGATCGACGCGGGCAAACACGTGTTGTGCGAGAAGCCGTTTACCGACACCGCAGCACAGGCCCGCGAGGTATACGCCGCTGCCGCCGCCAAGAATCTCTTCTGCCAGGAAGGCATGTGGCTGCGCTTCTTTCCCGCGATCGAACACGCGCGCTGCCTGCTCGAACGCGGCGACATCGGCGATCTACAACTGGTCCAAGCGGACTATCCCGACCGCGTATATGCCTTGAACCCGGCCATCACCGGCTTTGGCGCCGACGAGATGCCGGTGATCGCCGCCGCCGGGCGCGCACCCAAACCGCAGGACTACGCGGACCAGGCTTACTCCGCCCACGGGGCACCGCCGAGTGCCGCGGTGCTGCAATACGGCCAACAACGCGGCATCGCGGTCATCACCTTTCCCAATGGCCGCTTTGTGGAGGAGACCCAATACGTCGGCACCCAGGGCCGCATCACCATACACACCCCCTCCCACCACCCGACCGCAATCACCGTCAGTACCGGCCGACCGCCACGGGCGGGGACGCGCAAACAGGAGGGTTTGCCGGCGATGGAACTCGACCCATCCCAAGGGTGGATCGGCGACTGGTCGGAGACCCACTGGAACGCCGACCGCAACCCGACCGGCGGGCCGTTCAACCACGTGCAGCGCTACGAGTACCCGATGCCCAGCCCGGCACCGATCACCCGCGGGCAGCCGGCCGGTGCGCATTGGAACGGCGAGCGCCTGGTGCGCTACCAGGGTTGGAGTTGGAGCGGCGGCAACCAGCACGGCTTCATCTACCAGGCCCAGGCGGTACACCGCTGCATGGCGGCCGGTCTCACCGAGATGCCGCAATTCACCCCGGCCGAGTCGCTGCGGGTGTGCGAGATCATCGATGAGATCAACCGGCAATGCGCCGAGATCGGATTCTGAGCGCTTGGTCCGGTGTGGTGCGCGGAGTAACATAGCGCTTAGAGCGGGGCGCGATGCCACCGCGGTGCGCAACGTCGAGACCTGCAGACCGGCAAACGTGCACACAAACGGGGGAGTTGCAGCAAACATACCAACTGCAACCAATAGACTGAGAGAGAGATAGATAGATCTATAGAGAGAGAGAGGGGGGGAAAATCCGATGACTACTACCACGATGCGTCGTCTGCTGCTGCTTTGTTGCCTGGGTCTTGTGAGCGCCGGCTGTTCGTCGGATGAACCGCACACGCAGGCCGTGGAGCAAGCCACTGAAGTGGCAGAGACCGCTGCCGAAGCCGCCCAAAGTGAGATGGTGGACGATGCTGAGCCCAGCGAAGACCAAACTTCTGCCGGTGACGCTGCAGCCGCGGCGGCCGACGAAGCCGCCCAGACCGGTGATCGGCGCTTCGGCGGGGTGCAATTGGAGATGCCGGCAGACCTGGTGGTCGGGGACGCAACGCGCAACGCCGCCCGCGGGGCCTACTTCGGCGATCTGCACGTGCATACCATGTACTCGTTCGACGCGTTCGCTTTCGGCACCATCGCGAGTCCTTACGATGCCTACCGTTACGCCCAGGGTGAGGCCATCAAACACCCCGCTGGCTTTGACGTGCAACTCGACCGGCCCCTCGATTTTTACGCGGTCACCGATCACGCAATGTTCCTCGGTGCGGTCCGAGCTGCGGCCGACACCAGCACCCCATTTTCCAAACTCGCCCACGTGCAGGACCTGCACGACCTGAACGCTGAGGACAATCGCACCATCGAAAGTTTGCCCCAGCGGGTCGGCGCGTTCACCGGATTTTTGCCCGGTACGCTCAGTGGGATCGCGGACGGCACCATCGATGGCAACATGACCAACAAAATCGCCAAAGACGCGTGGACGGACATCATTCGCGCGGCGGAGATCTATAACCGCCCCGGCAAGTTCACCACCTTTGTCGCCTACGAATACACCTCATCCACAGACGCGCGCGGCAACCTGCACCGCAACGTGATCTTCAACGATGCGGACAAACTCCCGGCCATGCCGTTTTCGCGCTTTCACAGCCAGAACCCCGAAGGCTTATGGGACTGGATGGACGGCTTGCGCGCGCAAGGGATCGAAAGCCTGGCGATCCCCCACAACTCGAACGGCTCCAACGGCCAGATGTTCAAGCTGGTCGACTGGGCCGGCGACCCGCTCGATGACGCTTACGCGGAACAGCGGATACGCAACGAACCGGTGATCGAGATCACCCAGGTCAAGGGCACGTCCGAGACCCACCCGATCCTGTCGGACAGCGACGAATGGGCCGATTTCGAGATCATGCCCTATCGCATCGCCACCACCTTACACAGCGAAGAGAGGGGCTCGTATGCGCGCAATGCACTGCTGCGCGGCTTGAGTCTGGTCGACAAAGGCCAGGTGAACCCCTACCAGTTCGGCTTTGTTGGCGCCTCGGACACCCACACCGGTGCTGCTTCTCTGGATGAAGAGAACTTCTTCTCCAAGGTCGGGCTGCTCGATGCCAACGGCGGGCGACGCGGTTCCGTTCCGCTGTCTGGCGGTGATGCGGAGATCATCCGCGCCGCCGGACGGGTCAACATCGCCAGCATCAACGGCAAGGACTATGCCTCCGGCGCATATGAGACCTGGGGTGCGTCCGGCCTGACCGGGGTTTGGGCCGAAGAGAATTCCCGCGACGGGATCTACAACGCGTTTCGCCGCAAGGAGACCTTCGCCACCTCCGGTCCGCGCATGAAAGTGCGCTTGTTTGCGGGCTACAACTTCACCGACGATATGCTCAACGGAGAGGCGGGCATCGCCAAAGCCTACGCCGAGGGGGTCGCTATGGGCAGCGAGCTGCTCGCCAACGGCGATACCGCCCCGAGCCTCTTGGCCTGGGCCACCCGCGATCCCAACAATGCCGCCCTGCAACGCCTGCAGATCGTCAAAGGCTGGACCGTGGATGGCGCCCACAACGAGCGCGTCTACGACGTGGCCTGCTCCGACGGTGGCAAGGTGGACCAAAAGACCCATCGCTGCCCGGATAACGGCGCTCAGGTCGACCTGACCAACTGCGCGATCACCGAGGGTGTGGGTGCTGCCGAGCTGAAAGCCATCTGGCAGGATCCGGACTTCGACCCCGCCCACAACGCGTTTTATTATGTCAGGGTGCTGGAGAATCCGACCTGTCGCTGGTCGACCTGGGATGCGATCAAAGAGGGTGTGCGTCCCCGCACCGATCTGCAACCGACCATCCAAGAACGCGCCTGGGGTTCACCGATCTGGTTCAGACCCTAGGCGTTTCTCGGACACCAGAAACGCCAGCGCTGATAAAGGCGACCGTGGGTCGCCTTTTTTCATGAGGTCCGAGCGTCGTGTAACCAGCGCAAATACGCCGCGTCCTATTCAGTAAGCCTCGGGCTCGTTCTGGAACTGGCGGTGAATCTCGATCATGCCCGGCGTGATGGCGAGCAGATAGCCCGCCAGAGCCACACCAAACCAAGGCAGCGGTAAGAGCAGGAACAACAGTATCCAAAGCGCCACAAAGCCATACACCCGCGGCATCATCGCGCCCGGGCTGACCCGCTCGCCGTCGGTCTCGCGCCCGAGCGGAAACGCCTTGGGGCGCAAGAACCAGCCATGGGCAAACAGGATCAATAGGAAACGCGGCCAGGACAGGTCTTGCGCGCCGAGCGTCGGCGCCGTGTCCACCGGCGCATCCTGCACCGCGTCCATCTGCACCTTTACCTTGTCCCAGGTATAACCGGCCTCCGGACGCGCGCCCGCGCCGCTCATGTTGGAATACTTGGGCACACAGCGCCAGCGGTACAGCACCCGTCCACTCTTGTGCAGGGCCAACACCGCGGGCTGGTAATAACCCTTGGGGTGCGACGCCCAGCTGCGATGCCGCAAATGGCCGTAGTCTTCGTTGTAGAACACGTCGACCCAGCCGCGCTCTGCACACAGCTCGCGAATCTCATGATGGGGATCGCCAACCGCCGGGAATTCGATCTCCCAGTCCTCAGCCGCCTCGGTGGCCAGGGCCTGGGGCTCACTGGTGATGGCAAACACCTCGCCGCCGGCGGCACGAATCTCGTCGAGCACCCCTGACTTTCGATAGCTTCGCAACTCGAAGCGACAAGGCGGTCACCAGCGCCCGCGGTAATAGAGCAAGAGCACAAACTCATATTTGGCGAGCTGTGCATCCAGCCAGTCGCGGCGCAGACCGGCTGGGGGATCGAGCAGCGCGGGCACATCCCGCTCGGCGTCTGCGGCGAGGGCGAATTGATAGGTATCCCCTGCAGGAGTGATATGCACGTCCTGGCGGGTACACATCTCGCCGTCGCACAGCACGAGGCCCAGGTCGAAAGGTGCATCGGCGTCCGCCTCAGGGATCGCGGCCAGCCCGGTCAGTTCAAACCCGCTGCCGTCGCGCGCGTTGAGCCAGTCGACCGCAGCCTCAGCTGGCGCCAGATACCGCGGCTCGATGTCTTCTCGTGTCTGCATCGCGCCCTCCTCTTCGCGTGATCACATCGCCAAACACTGTGCACCCGGAACTATAGAGCAGCGCATGAGGGCGACTCAAGCGGGCGTGATGCCCGCTGTCGGCTCAATGGTGCGTCAGCCCAATCACCCAAGCCGCCAGCATATCTGCGACCTGGCTGCGCGCGTCTCGTGGATCGGTGAGATAGTGATCGCCCGTTACAAACTCGAGCACTTTATTTTGCGTGCCCAAGGCGCTGTAGATCGCCCGCGCGTCCCCCGGGAATACGCCGGTGTCGGCCATCGATTGCACCACCAGCGCGGGCACGGATATCCGTCGCAGATGCGGTGCGCCGCGACACTGGGAGGTGCGCAGGCTCCACATCGAAAGCCAGGTGCGCAGGGTGTTGGTCACGCCGATACCGCGCGGCGAGAAGTTGGCACGATACGGATCACCGGCATAACACTGCCCCACAACGCGGTCGGAGGGATCGATGTTTCCGTCGAGCAGGCGCAGGTCGGCCCAGGTGCGGTACAGATTGAAAGGGCGGTCGCTGAAGCCCAATTCCGAGGCACGTCGCAACTCATCGAACACCCACTCGGTGATCCGCTCGTTGCGGGCCACCTGGGCATCCCGGTACACAGCGATGAAGTCATCGCTGTACGGCGGGCCGTTGTCCGGATGGAACATATCGAGTTCTGTTACGACGGAGAACGGGTCGCGTTCGTCGGCGACAGCCGGATCCATCCAGGCGGTCAAGACCTCCGGTCGGCCGCCGTGAGCATTCAGCGAAACATAGGCATCACACGGGGACAACGTGTTCACCGCCTCAGGTAGCCGCAGGCCGAAGCCCGGCTCGATGTGCGGGTCCGTGGCCTGACTTTGATAGGCCGCCATCAAGGAGCCGCCGCCCGAATTGCCGACGATCACCACCCGCTCCACGCCCGCCTCCTCACGCAGCCACCGAACCCCGGCACCGATATCGATCAACGCATGTTCGAGCAGGAAAAACGCTTCATTGCCGCGAAAGCGGGTATTCCAGCCGAGAAAGCCAAAGCTGCGCTCCGCCATGTACTCGCCGAGGTAATGCTCGGAGAAGTCCACGTGGTAGTGGCTGGCGATAAACGCCGTTTTGGGTGGCTTGTCAGACGGCGCGTAGAAGTTGCCCTGGCACGGCATAAACCCCGCGCCGTTGCGCGCGGATGTGGCGGAGGTAAGGGAGACGAAACGGCGTTCGATCCCGCTCACGACAACAGACCTTTGGCGGCAAGTGCATCGATCTCATCCTGCCCGTAGCCGAGCCAGTCCGCCAGCACCGCCGCGCTGTCTTCACCCAGGTCTTTCGAGCGCACATAGTCTTCGCAGGGTTGGCGTGCGAAGTCGATCGGTAGCGTATCGACATAGCTCTGGCCGAGACGTTCATGGATGTCGTCGAGCTTGCGCAGAAAGCGAGCCCCGTCTAACTGTGGGTCCCGCTCGGCGAGGTCGACGCCATCCTGCACCACCCCGGCGGGCACCCCCGCGGCCTGCAGACGGGCCATCGCGGCGTAGGCGTCCTGGTCTGCGCACCAGGCGGCAAGCTCGGCATCGATATCCTCGCGCCGGGCAAGCCGCCCGGCGACATCTGCCAGTTCGTCATCCGCCGCCCAACCGGTTTCGAGGACCGCAGCCAGGCTGCGCCACTGTGCATCGTTCATGCAGGCGATGGCCAGCCAACGCTGTGCTTCTATCGGTACCTCTCCCGCGGGCGCGCAGCGATACACGTTATGCGGGCACGCCTGATCGAACGGCAGTTGGTTGCCGACCGGGCGCGCCGCCACGCCATTCGCGAAGAAGTCGAGTAAGGCCGGACCGGCAAAGTTCACCCCCACCTCAAACTGCGAGATGTCGACCCGCTGGCCGCGTCCGCTGCCGCGCCGGTGATACAACGCCGCCAGGATCGCGAGCGCGCCATGCAAACCGGCTTGATGATCGTTGTAAGAAAAACCGATGCCGATGTCCTGCCGCTCGCCCACCCCGGTCATATGGGTCAACCCCGCCAACGCGTGGATGGTCGGCGCATAGGTGACAAAGTCGGACCAGGGTCCGCCATCGCCCATACCCGACATCTGCACGTAGATCACCTTCGGGTTGGTCTCATTCACCGCCTCGTAGCCCACCCCCAGGCGGTCGAGCACACCGACCGAGAAGTTATCGATCACGACATCTGCTTGTTCACAAAGCGCACGACACACATCCCGCCCATCCGTCTGGGTGAGGTCGAGGGCCAGTGCGCGCTTGTTACGATTCCACATAAGATAGTACGGGTGCGCTGGCTCGTTAGCACCTTCGGCACGACTGGCGGAATTGATCTTGATCACGTCCGCACCCATGTCAGCCAGCACGCGGGTGGCGAAGGGTCCAGCCAGGACGTGGGAAAAGTCCAATACCTTCAAACCTTCCAGCGGTCGCGCGGCCGGAGGGTCGAGCGGCGCGATCGGCGGGGTCGCTGGACTCTCCCAGGCCGCGTCAGCTAGCACTACCGAGGTGGATGATCGCATTTCCCACGGCGTGGCGGAGAAGTGATACGGCGCACCCGGCCCCTGCACCTCACGCTCGCCCACCGCGTACGCTGCAAACCAGTCGCGCGCGGCGAGTTGTGGATTGTCCGCCACCTTTTCGATGGGCAGCACCTGGCCGTAAGGGGAGTGGCGGGCCTGGCCTTCCAGAAACAGCGCCTCGACCTCCTTGCCGGCCACCCACTCGGTCAGGATCTGCATGGTGCGCTCGATGCGCAGGCCCAGGTTCTCGGGTTCGGAATATTTGGGGTCGATGAGATCGTCGTGTACACCCTC
>JBCCHL010000137.1:0-12810 GCA_039028775.1 Pseudomonadota bacterium
CGATGACGGCGCACCAGTTTTTCCCGCAGCTCCGCACGGGCGTATTCTCGACGTCCCAAAAGACGCAGCGCCACGTCCATGAGGACGCGGCGCTGCCGTGCAGTCTCACCCCCGTGAGACAAAACTAACCGCGCCGTCAGATGCCTGGCGACGCTTGCGCAATGACGTGTGATGCGGCTTCAGGACAGGCTGTCCTGAGCAGCCTCAGGCACGACCACCTCTGCGGAGGCGTCGTCCATGTGCGGCAACAATTGGGCGCGGATACGACCTTCGATTTCGGCCTTCATGTCTTCGTGTTCGTCCAGGAAGTCCGCAGCGTTCTTGCGACCCTGTCCTATACGGTCGTCTTTGTAGGCATACCACGCACCGGACTTCTCAACGATGCCTAACTGCACCCCGAGTTCGAGAATCTCGCCGGTGCGATGAATGCCGCGTCCGTACATGATCTGAAATTCAGTTTGACGGAACGGGGGAGCAACTTTGTTCTTGACCACCTTGACGCGGGTTTCGTTACCCACAACCTCATCACCATCCTTAACCGCCCCGATGCGGCGGATATCAAGGCGTACGGAGGAGTAAAATTTCAGAGCATTACCACCGGTGGTGGTTTCGGGCGAACCGAACATGACCCCGATCTTCATGCGGATCTGATTGATGAAGATGACCAGGGTATTGGACTGCTTAATGTTGCCGGTCATCTTGCGCAGGGCCTGGCTCATGAGGCGCGCCTGCAGGCCGACATGGGTATCACCCATCTCACCTTCGATCTCTGCCTTGGGCGTAAGTGCGGCAACGGAATCCACCACCACAACATCCACTGCACCGGAGCGCACCAACATGTCACAAATCTCGAGCGCTTGTTCACCAGTATCCGGCTGCGAGACCAGTAGATCGTCGGTGTCCACCCCCAGCGCTTGCGCATACATGGGGTCGAGCGCATGTTCCGCGTCGATAAACGCACAGGTGCCGCCGATCTTCTGCGCCTCGGCAACCACCTGCAGCGTCAGCGTGGTTTTGCCTGAGGATTCAGGACCGTAGATCTCCACGATGCGTCCCCGGGGTAGACCACCGATGCCCAGCGAAACATCCAGGCCGAGTGAGCCGGTGGATATGGACGGGATCGCGACCTGCTCCTGATCGCCCAGGCGCATCATGGACCCTTTACCAAACTGGCGCTCGATTTGCGCCAACGCGGCGGACAGTGCACGGTCCTTTTCAGCGTCCCGTGGGGAGGCTTTGGATGCCACGTCTGCAGCCTTCTTGGCTTTGCCTTTAGCTTCTTCGCTCATATATGTGTTCTCTTTTGGGGTTCTCTTTGGTCTTCGCTTTTATTTGCTGTTGGATTCGCTGACAACGTTTCTGGTTTCTGGTTTCTGGTTTCTGCTTTCTGGTTTCTGGTTTCTGCTTTCTGCTTTCTGATCCAGGTTTATCTCGATCTGTGCGGCCGTCACGCGCTCCAGCCGGCCACTGGACACTACTGTATATTCATTCAGTATCCGCTTGCAACCCCCCGAGCCAAAAATAGCGCTGCGCTTACGTTGCGCCGAGCGTTCAACCCACCCAGGTTCGCACCTTGTAAGCCGGTGAACACACGCTCGGACGGGGCAGCGCTTCCCCTGATCCAGGCCGAGACGTAAACTTAAACGTTCCAGCTTATCGATCCGAAGCACCGCGTTGATGAACAGCCACACGCCGAATACCCCGACGATTACACCAGCCCCCGGTCCATCCGATCTGTCCGAACATACCCCCATGATGCGTCAGTACCTGGCCATCAAAGCTGAACATCCCGAAGAGTTGCTGTTCTATCGCATGGGCGATTTTTACGAGCTGTTCTTCGACGACGCGCGCGAAGCAGCACGGTTACTGGACATCACCCTGACCGCCCGGGGTCAGAGTGCCGGCGAACCCATACCGATGTGCGGCGTGCCGTTTCATGCGGTGGAAGGCTATCTGGCGCGCCTGGTGCGCCTCGGCCGCGCGGTGGCGATCTGCGAACAGGTCGGCGACCCCAGCACCAGCAAAGGGCCTGTGGCGCGCCAAGTGCAGCGCATTGTCACGCCCGGAACTCTGACCGACGAGGCGCTCGTGGAAGCCGGATTGGGCAGCCAGTTGCTGGCGGTGAACTTCGCGGCTGACCAGCGAATCGGTATCGCGCTGCTCGATCTCAGCGGCGGGACCATCGTCACCGAAGAGACCGACCTCAACGGTCTGATCGAAGCGTTGCACAAGCATCGACCGGCGGAGGCCTTGTTGCACACGGATCTGCCGCAGGCGGTCGTCGACGAGGTCGGCGCCGCGGTGGACAGTGTGCGCATGCTCGATGGCATCCGCTTCGATGCCCCTGGTGCCAGCGCCCGACTCGGCGAGCACTTCGGCTACGATGTCTGCGCGATCAAGCAGATCGACGCGGACAGCCCCTGCCTGGGTGCGGCCTGGGTGGCGCTGGAGTATGCACGCCACACCCAATGTCAGGAACTCACCTTCGTCAATCAACTGATCCTGCGCGAAGATCAGCAGCTGATCGGCATGGACCCCGGCACCCGGCGCAATCTTGAAATCGACCGCCGGGTCAACGGCGACACAACCGCCACCCTTTTCGCCCTGCTAAACACCACCGCCACCGCCATGGGCGCACGCCTGTTGCAACAATGGCTGAACGAGCCGTTGCGCGAGCAGGGCGCAGCACTGGCGCGCCAGAACTGGCTGCGCGCCGCGCTGACAGGTACACACACTGACATCTTTCGCACCTTGTTGCGCGGCATCGGGGATCTGTCCCGGGTGCTGTCGCGCATCGCGTTGGGTAGTGCCTCGCCCCGAGATCTGAAACGCCTGGGCCTGGCCCTGGCGCAGATACCGGCTATGGCGAGCGCGCTACAGGTACTCGATGACCGACTGGCCGACGAGCTACGCGATGCCCTGGATGACTTCGATGAGCTACACGCCCTGCTCGAACGCGCCATCATCGAGGAACCGCCGGCGACCATCCGCGATGGCGGCTTCATCGCCCGCGGCTTCAGTGCCGAGTTGGACGAGCTGCTGGACATGACCGCCAACTCAGCCCAGTGGCTGGCCGAGCTCGAGGCGAAAGAGCGCGAGCGCACCGGGATCAGCACCTTGAAAGTCGGTTACAACCGCGTGCACGGCTACTACATCGAGACGAGCAAAGCCCAGGCAAAGGACATGCCCGAGCAGTACACCCGCAGGCAGACGTTAAAGAACGCTGAACGTTTCATCTCGCCGGAACTCAAGACCTTCGAAGAGCAGGCATTATCGGCACAATCCCGCGCTCTGCAGATGGAAAAGGCACTCTACAGCGACCTGCTGGAAACCTTGAATCGCCACCAGGACAGTCTGCGCCGGATGGCGGAAGTTCTCGCCAGTGTGGATGTGCTGGCCTGCCTGGCCGAGCGCGCCCAGGCGTTGGGTTTTGTCCCCCCAACCTTCACCGCCACCAACGGCATCGACATCCGCGGCGGCTGGCATCCGGTGGTCAAGGCAGCGAGCATCACACCGTTTATCGCCAACGATCTACAGTTGCACGACCAGCGCCACATGCTGATCCTCACCGGCCCGAATATGGGGGGTAAATCCACCTACATGCGGCAGACCGCCCTGATCTGCCTGCTCGCCTACGTCGGCAGCTATGTCCCGGCCGCCGCCGCTGAGCTTGGGCCGTTGGATCGCATTTTTACCCGCATCGGCGCGGCCGACGACCTCGCTGGAGGCCGCTCTACGTTCATGGTGGAGATGACCGAAACCGCACACATCCTGCACAATGCGTCAGCCCACAGCCTAGTATTGCTCGATGAGATCGGCCGCGGCACCAGCACTTACGACGGGCTGGCCCTGGCCTGGGCGTGTGCGGAACACCTCGCCTCGCAGCAGCGCCCTCTGACCCTGTTCGCGACCCACTATTTCGAGCTTACCAGCCTGCCTCAGAGCTTCCCCCAACTGGACAACGTGCACATGAGCGCGCAAGAGCACGCGGACAACATCGTCTTTCTCTATCGGGTGGCGCCCGGGCCTGCCAACCAGAGCTATGGCATCGCGGTGGCCAAACTCGCGGGGGTACCGGCGTCGGTGCTCGCCTCTGCCGAGCAGCAACTGGCTCGTCTCGAAGCGCTCGGTGCGCAGCCCTCCCAGGGAGATCTGTTCAGCGCACCGTCATCCCCCAGCCCGCCCGCGAAAGCATCGGGCAACGCCCGGGCAGAGGCGCTCCAGGCCCGCCTGACGGCGCTGCAACCCGACCAGCTGACACCGCTGGAGGCCCTGAACTTGCTCTACGAACTGCGGTCCGAACTGCTCGATGGGTAGCGTGCGCCGCAGGAAACGTTCCGCTAGAATAGCCGCCCTTTTTTGCGACCAGGAGCAAGAATGACCTTTGTTGTCGGGGAAAATTGTATTAAGTGCAAGCACACAGACTGTGTCGAAGTCTGCCCCGTGGATTGTTTCTATGCCGGCCCGAACATGCTGGTAATACACCCCGACGAGTGTATCGATTGCGCCCTGTGTGAGCCGGAATGCCCGGTAGAGGCCATTTATTCCGAGGACGAACTGCCGGAAGATCAGCAACAGTTCCTGGAGCTGAACGCCGAGTTGGCCGAAATCTGGGAGAACATGACCGAAAAAGTGGACGCGCCAGACGACGCGGACGAGTGGAACGGCAAACCAAACAAACTCGCGTTGCTTGAGCGCTGATCCCTCACCGACACGGGATCAACGACGCGTTCTAAGCACGGGAAACAAACGGGGATCGCTGCCAACTGAAGACAGTCGCTGGCTGCTGATTAACTTGAACACACCATCCTCTGCCACGGGTTAGATAACCTCATTCCCCGCTCGCGGCAACTTCTCCTTCCAGCAGGTCCTGCTCCAGAATCCGCGCGCCGCGCATGATGTTACCCAGCGCATAGTTTCCTTCGTGGCAGGCGTATTCGTAGACTTTGTCGGTGCTGGCTTTCCATACGTACTCGCCGGTCCAGGACGAAGTCCAGTGACCTGGATCGTTGACGGTAAAGTTGTACAGCAGGTTCCCGTCTGCCATGGGGGTGAGGCGCTCGACGACATGCATCCGTTCGGTGCCACCCATGTAGCCCAGGGAATTGGCATAGAAGTTGGTGGTGTCGATCACCAGGGTGTCGTCCTCCCACCAACCGATAGAGTCTCCCAACCACGAACGCAGGTGTGGCGCACGGTGTTCGCTATTCATACGCACGGTGCGCGCATCGTGAATCATCTCGATCAGGATCATCACCGTGTCGTCGGTCTGCACGATGCGTTTGAAGTTGTTATAGAGGCTTGGGATTGAGGGCACGGCGCCGCTGAAGCTGGTGAGGCAGCGCTCTGCATTGTTGCGTTGTTCCATATTGTCGTAGGGTCCAGGGCCTTCCTGATCTACCCACCAAGCGACACCCTCGTTTTTGCGAACCACACCACCGATGAGTGACGCCATGGTTTTCTGGCCCCGGGGTGTATATGACGGCAGCTGGCCGTTGCGCGGCTCGACGATGACCGACGTGCGAAATTTGCCGTCGACACTGAAGACTTCGTCACCGCGATCGATCCAGAACGCGTTGTAGCCACCAACATTACCGGCGGCACCTGCCGAACCATCGCCACCTGCCGGTGGGGCTTCGCGATTGGGGTCGCTGGCGGCGCCAGCAGCGGTGTTCAGCGCGCGTGCCCGCGCGGAGATCTTCTCAGCTTCCTCTTTGGAGAGGTAAAGGTTGTCGCCAAACTCCTTGGGCCGCGTCATGGGGGTCAAGGTTGCACCATTGTAGGTGCCGGAAAGATCAGGTTGGCCACCCTCGGTGCGCGGGAATTCCGCCATAGCCTGGGTGAAAAAGCCAAGCGTGACGATCAGAAAAATATAGCGACTTGTGGTCATGTTCACGCTCTTCTTAACAAGATGCGAAGACTATACACAAGCTTGGAGGTGATCGGGTGCTTCTCTCGATCAAGTGCTCTCTCGATCAAGTGCTCTCTCGATCGGCATCTACCCTCGTGACTGGACTATCTGAACTCCCAATACTTCCCTCGTCCTGATGCACAGCGGTGTCCGCGCTTGGTGGCGAAAGTGAGAGGGCGCACCCCATGCACCCTCTCACGCTTTAGGCGCGCTACATTTTCATTTCATAGAAGCACAGCTTGTTGCCATCGTGATCGCGCACGTAGCCGCCATAGAACACACCCGGGATGCGCTCACCCGGTTCACCTTCGTCGCTTGCTCCGAGTTCGCGCGCTTTGGCATATAGCTTATCGACAGTTGCGCGATCACCACCATCGATCGCGATCATATTGCCATTGCCGCAATGTTGCGCCTGTTCATCGTAAGGGATGCAGATCGCCAGCATCGCGCCGCCCGGCCCTTTCCCATAAAACTTGATGCGATCCTGGCCAAACATTTGCCTGGCGCCAATTTCGCCGAGCAGATCGCCATAGAACGATTCCGCGCGTGCCATATCGCTTACCCCAATGGTCGTATAACCAATCATGGTTTACTCCTGCCTACATGTTACGGTGGTTTTAGTAAACCCTGGGTGATGCCGGCACGCAACAACATTTAATCGTGCAGGATGGGTGCGCGTCGCTATTGAACGCGGGTCAGAGAATGACGCAAAAAAACGAATGACTACGGCAGTCTTTTTTTGTGGATCGAAAGCGCGGCGGCAACTTCAACATCGGACTTCAAACTTACAGCCACCGCTGATCAGCGCACTCTTCTGCTAACGCCTCCCGTATTGCACAGAGAGCGATCAGGAGAAAAACTGATCGGCGCTGATGCCGTGGTCCTCCAGTGAGCGTCGCAGGCGCCCTAGCCCTTCCACCTGAATCTGCCGCACCCGCTCACGGGTCAGGCCAATCTCGGAACCGACCTCCTCCAGCGTCGAACGCGGATAGCCGCGCAGGCCAAAACGCCGCGCGAGCACTTCCTGGTGCTTGTCGGAAAGATCGTCCAGCAGGGAGTCCAGCTTGGCGAACAGATCGGAGCGTTGGACTTCGGTCGCAGGGTCAGGAGAACCTTCATCCGCGATCATCTCCAACCGGCTGCGGTCCTGGCTTTCGCGCACCGCATCGATCGAGTCCACCCGCTCGCTCAGCTTGAGCATGCGCTGCACTTCGCTGACCGGCTTTTCGATCAAGGCAGCAATCTCCTCCGCTGTGGGCTCGTGATCGAGCTTCTGCGACAGCTCCCGGGCGGCACGCAGGTAGTAGTTCATCTCCTTGACCACATGTACCGGCAAGCGGATGGTGCGGGTCTGATTCATGATCGCCCGTTCGATGGCCTGGCGTATCCACCAGGTGGCGTAGGTGGAAAACCGAAACCCGCGCTCGGGATCAAATTTCTCCACGGCGTGGATCAGGCCGAGGTTACCCTCTTCGATGAGGTCGAGCAGGGACAATCCCCGGTTCAGATAGCGGCGTGAGATTTTGACCACCAGGCGCAGATTGCTCTCGATCATGCGTTTGCGTCCCGCGGCATCACCGGCGCGCGCCAGACGCCCGTAATGCTGCTCTTCGCTCGCGCTGAGCAGCGGGGTGTAGCCGATCTCCTGCAGGTAGAGTTGGGTGGCATCCGGCGCTTCATCGCTGGTGCTCGCAGCGGGTTCGCTGGCCACATCTTCCAATATTTGTGGGCTCGCCTGCTCGGCTTTGGAGTCGAGATCGCCTGCGCTCAATGATGTCTCCTACAACTGCTGGATGGATGACACCCATGGGAGCGAGCTCAAGGCAAATAGCGCCGCGGGTTCACCGCCTGCCCATTCTGCCGCAGCTCAAAATGCAGCTGCTGTGTCCCACGGGTGTCACTCTTAATGTCGGCAATCCGCGCGCCAGCTTTAATCTCTTGCTCTTCGGCAACGGCGAGTTGACCATTAAAACTATAGGCGCTGAGCAGGGTTTCCCCATGTTTGACGATCACCAGCCGCTCGAATCCGCCGATGCCGTTGCCCGCATACACCACGCGGCCACCGGCGACGCTGCGCAGCGGGGTGCGCTTGTTGCCCGGGGGGAAGCGAAAGTCGATGCCCTTACCACTCTGCTTGAATTCACGCCAGGGCTTTTGCGCGACCGGCCAGGACCACGCTTTGCCAGGTGGTGGAGCTTTGCGCGGCGCGGCGGTGGGAGGTGGTGCTGCGGGCTCAGGCTTGACGGGTTTCGAGGCGGTGGACCGCGATGTCGAGGCGGGTCTCTTCGCGATCGTTGGTTGGGTGACAGTGGCGCTCTGGCGCCGCGCCGGGGTGTGGGTAAGACGGAGGCGCTGACCGGGATAAATGCGATACGGGGCGGCGACCGCGTTGGCCTTGGCGAAACGCAGATAGTCGAGGTCAAAGCGCCAGGCGATGGAGTACAGCGTATCGCCGCGACGCACGGTGTAGACCGGTGCTACCCCACCCCGCTCGCGCTGCCAGGTGCTGCGCCCGGGTTGTGCGTTGGCGGGCTGCTTGGCCGCCGGGGTCCGGGTCTGGGGGTCGGTTGAGCGATCCGCCACGGGCGGACGGCCGGGGGTCGCACAGCCCTGCAGGCCCAACGCGGCAAGCGCGATCAGAGCGAGGCGTCGGAATAGCGCGCGAGGCACCAGATACATACCATTCCTCCCAACACCGACAGCGCCACCCATGCGACCAACGGAGCGCCGACCGCCACTGCATACTCGTCGGGTAGCAGGAGTTGTGCCAGACCGAGCGCCCCCTCCTGCTGCCAAGGCCACAGCTTGGTGACCGAGCCGAGCATAAAGCCGGTCAGTAGCGCAAGGATGGCATCGTAGAAGCGTGAGAGCAGCCATTGCAGGATCCGGACAAAGGCCATCAGCCCGCAGATCATGCCCGCCGCGAAGGTGGCGAGCAGCACCCAGTCGAGGGCGTTGATCGCGGTGATCACCACTTCATACAGACCCAGCGCCAGCAGCATGTAAGAACCCGACACCGCGGGCAGAATCCAGGCGCAGATGGCGATGGCACCACCGACAAATACACCGACCAGGCCGAGTTCCCCGTCCAGGGTGGGCAGCCATAACAACCCTGCTCCCAGCGCCAAGCCCAGGCTTCCCCAGGTCGCCAGGTTGTGCAGGCTGCGCTGGCGGGCGATGACCAGCACCGACATCGCGATCACACCGCAGAAGAAACCCCACACGGCCGGTTGATAGTGCATGAGCAAATAGCCCATCACGCGGGCGAAGATCAACACCCCGACGAGCATGCCGAGCCCTAAAAACACTAAGAATCCCAGGTTGTGGGCACGGAAGAACTGCAGCGGCTGACCCAACAGGGTCAGCGAGCGCGGACCAAAACTTGCCAGCGTCGCGACCAGATCTCGATAGATCCCGGTGATCAGCGCAATCGTTGCGCCAGATACCCCGGGCACCACCTCGGCAAGGCCCATGCACATACCTCGCCAGACCAGTCCCGAAGGTCGGACCGCGCTGCGCGGTCGCCACCAGGCAAGTGTTTCGTCGGAGTCGGATGCGCTCATGGCTCAGCCGGTGGTGCCATGCAGCATCGGCACGAAGCGGACCGCGCCATGACTGGATTCGTTAAAGCCATCCGCAGTGCGCTCGATCAGGCGCAGGTGCTGGCTGTCATCTCCCACCGGTACCACCAGCCGACCACCCACAGCGAGTTGTTCCAGCAGCGCGGCAGGCACTTCACTCGCGGCGGCGGTCACCAGGATCGCATCGAACGGCTCGTGTACCGGCCAGCCTTCGTACCCGTCCCCAAGCTTGGCGATCACGTTGTTGAGGCCGAGGGCCTTGAACCGGGCCGCCGCGTAGGGCACCAGTTCGGCCACCCGCTCGATGGTGAACACCCGCCTGACCATTTTGGCGAGCACGCTGGTCTGGTAGCCACAGCCAGTACCGACCTCCAGCACTTTGCTGGGCCGATCGGCGAGCAACAGCTGGGTCATGAGTGCGACGATATAGGGCTGCGAGATGGTCTGTCCGAAGCCGATCGGCAACGCGGTGTTTTCGTAGGCGCGATGTGCGAGCGCCTCATCGATGAAAATGTGTCGCGGAACCGCGCGCAGGGTATCCAGCACCCGGTGGTCAGTGATCCCCTCCCCCTGCAGTGCTGCGACCAGGCGATCGCGGGTGCGCTGGGAGGTCATGCCGATGCCCTGCAGGTCGAAGTTCATCGCGGCGCACTCGCATCGACAACCTCAGCCAAGCTGGCCAACATCACGGTTGCATACGCGCCGGGTGGCAGGGAAAAACTGAATTGCATACAGCCGCCAGCAAGCGGTGTAACCGCGAGATTTTCCGGGATCACGTGATAGGCACGCAGACCCTGGCTCACCCCCGCATACTCAAGGGCCTCACAAACCTGCGCGTGGGGTTCGAGCGCGGTGGTCTCCAGCGCCTGCGCATCCTCGCTGGCGACGGAGCGGCCTCGACCCCATAGCGGGCCCGCGGGTCGTGCGTCGAGCAGCGCATCACCGGCGATCTGCATATGGGCGGCAATATTGCGATCCAGACGGTGCTGCAGGACGGTATTGAAGAGATGGCTGCGCATGACCGAAAGATACCAGCCCCGTCGGGTCGCCGAAACTTTGCGTCGCCGTCGGTTGAGCAACCACTGCGTCGCCTGCGCTACATTGTCGGCGGACACACGCTGCGGACCAAAAAAATTGGCAAACCCCAGGGTGTTGAGCGCGGTGATGTCTTCGCTGGGTAGCTGCACCACATCGCGCAGCGTGATCACAAAGCGATTGGCGACAAGCTCGCCGCGGCGCAATTTCTTCAGGTGGCGGGCGCTCTCGAGACAACGCACCTGGGGATGCTCCAGGCGCCAGCAGTTGTCCGGGGTGGGCACGCTGAACCATTGTCGTGTGATCGCATGTTTGTCTTTCAGGCCGGCGAGGCCGACCGCGCTGGTCTCACAGCCGTACGCATCGCCGAGCAGGCGCGCAACGTCCATAGAATTGAGCGTGGTTTTTTCAACATAGAAGTAAGCGTGCTCACCCGCGCCGGTAAATGCCATCCCACCTTGCTCGTGTACCTGCCAGTCACCGGGTTGGGCCTTGATCGTCACCCGCGCAGCACTCACGGTAGCGGACACCAGCCATCGCGAAACGCGCGAACATCCACGCTCTCGCTTTGCGCACCCATGCCGCCTGCTTTGCTCCCCGCCCCGCACATGCTCACATATTTCGATCTGGGATCAGATAGAACGTCTCTTCCGCTTTGATGTAGCCGAGATCCTGTCGCGCCCGGGATTCCAGCACGCTGGCGTCGTTTTTGAGCGCCATCACCTGGGCGGCGAGAATCTTGTTGCGCTCGCGCAAGAGGTCCACTTTGCGCGCGTGGGCGGCAACGTTGTCGCGCAGGCGCTCACGAGCGAAGTAGCCGGACTGACCGAACCAGATGCTGTATTGCAGCCCTAGCAGGATCAACACGGCGGTGCCTAAGAGCGCCTTCACGATCAGCCGGCCTTGATCGCGCTGCGGCCGGGATAGACGGCCCGATCGCCGAGCATTTGCTCGATGCGCAGCAACTGGTTGTACTTCGCGACCCGGTCGCTGCGGCACAGCGAGCCGGTCTTGATCTGTCCCGCACCCGTGCCCACCGCGAGGTCAGCGATGGTTGTATCCTCGGTTTCGCCGGAGCGATGCGAGATCACGCTGGTGTAACCGGCATCCGTGGCCATAGCGATGGCGTCCAGAGTCTCCGACAGCGTGCCGATCTGATTGAATTTGATCAGGATGCTGTTGCCGATCGACTCGTTGATGCCGCGCTTGAGGATACGGGAGTTGGTGACGAACAGGTCATCTCCCACCAGTTGGACCCGCTCGCCCAGCAGCTTGGTCAACGCAGCCCAGCCACCCCAGTCGGACTCGTCCATGCCGTCCTCGATGGACACGATGGGATGCTCGTCGCACAGCTTCGCCAGATATTCGGCAAACCCATCAGCCGCAAAGCTCAGGCCTTCGCCGCTCAGGTTGTATTGTCCATCCGCGTAGAATTCGGAAGCCGCACAGTCGAGCGCCAGGGTCACGTCCTTGCCCAGTTCATACCCCGCACGCCCGACGGCTTCGCCGATCACTTCCAGCGCCTGTGCGTTCGATGCCAGGTCCGGTGCAAAGCCACCTTCGTCGCCGACTGCGGTGGCCAGACCCCGGGACTGCAGAACCGCTTTTAGGTGATGGAAAATCTCCGCCCCGGCCCGCAGCGCTTCAGCGAAGCTCGTCATCGACACCGGCTGGACCATAAACTCCTGGATATCGACGTTGTTATCCGCGTGTTCGCCGCCATTGATAATGTTCATCATCGGCACCGGCATCCGCATGGCCGGTCGCCCAGCGATCTCGTTGATCTGTTCGTACAACGCCACGCCCCGCGTTAAGGCGGCTGCCTTAGCACAGGCCAGCGAGACCGCCAGGGTGGCATTGGCGCCCAGCTTGGATTTGTTCTCGGTCCCGTCCAGCGCTAGCAACGCCGCATCGATGGCGCGCTGATCGGCCACATCGGCTCCAGCGAGCGCTGCGGCGATCTCGCCGTTGACGTTGGCAACCGCGGTCTGCACGCCTTTGCCGAGGTAGCGAGCCTTGTCTCCATCGCGCAACTCGAGCGCCTCGCGGGTGCCGGTGGAGGCTCCGGAGGGTGCGGTCGCCATGCCCGTCACTCCGGCTGCGGTGCTGACTTCGGCTTCCACCGTCGGATTGCCACGGGAATCTAATATCTCCCGAGCGGTGATCGTGTGTATCTGGCTCATATGGTTTTACGTTTTCTCAAGGGTCTGAAGTAAGCTCCGTTCTGGGCGTTGATTCGCACTACAGGCTGTCTTCCAGCAACGGTTGGGATTTGGTCACCTC
>JBCCHL010000138.1:0-12676 GCA_039028775.1 Pseudomonadota bacterium
AGACAAGGCCATGCTTCACACGGAGACGGTCCAAGCAATCCTGCTCCATCTTTTCCACATGGTCGCGCTGACGGGCATCAATTACCTTTTGACGCAGCTCCTTGAAGAATTCGCGCGACGCACCGTGCCATCCACCCCAAGGCATCAGCCTGGGTGGTGGCCGCATCGATAAATTCAGAAGAAGCGATCGATACCGCGGGTGTCCCCTGAATCTCAAACCATACCGTGTCATGCAAACTGCACGTGGTACAGGAACCTCAGTCGGCTAACGCCTCGACGACAAAGTCGTTTTCTGCCTGGATCTGCTGCTTCAACGCATCCGGGGCCGGCTTGGTAAAGGTCGGCTTGGCGTAGCGATTGAAGGTGACGCCCGGCAGCCGCTCGCCCATCAGGCGCTCGAGCTGGTCGATCAGCACATTACCCCGGGGCTTGGAAATGTCCAGCAGCGCAACGCTGCCGCTGATCAGCTCCGGCCTGGGGGTGACGGTACGCTCCACCGGGACGCGTTCGTCCGTGGGATCCATGATAGTGGTCATTGCTTTATCTCCATCTAACATCTCCATCTTGCATCTAAATCTAGCATCTAAATCTAGCATCTACATCTAGCGCTCTGCGCATCGATTATGCGCTCAGCGCAGCGCCGCTGCCAAGCGGCCGCCTATAGCTCGTCGATCTTGCGCGACACCGGTATCGAGCCGATCTCGCCGCCCACCCAGCCGTGGAAGGCGCCGGAGAATTTGCCCGCTTCCGAACCTGCCACCACGATGTGGATATGCTCGTTAGAACGAAACTTGGGTACCGGTTTGTTCAGCTGTTCTTCGCTCATGTTGGCGGCCATCTCCGGCTTGATGCCCACCGCCGACGTGTCGTCGGCCACCAGCTCACGCATCGGACGCGCGGTGACCTCTTGGATGCGGTTGCGCAAATCGTCCTTGCTGTAGTTGTCGCGCATCAGCGTGTCCACATGCTCGGGCACCACCACCAACAAGCAATCCGACGCCATGTGAGCGCGCGGATGATGGGCCGACTCAAGGCACATGCCCATCGAACCCGCCAACCGGTGCGCACTGCGCGAATCCTGATCGACGATCAGGACCGGTCCGCTGGTCATGGTGAACACGCTCACCACCGAATCTTCTTTGTTGAAGCCCCGTTCAACGTGCAGCGGCGTCCAGGGATTGCGCTCTTCCCACTCCGCAAAACACAGCGTGAACTTCATCGGATTGCCGAGCGTCGAACGCTCCGTGCCTCCGGGTCGGGCACCGCCCACATTGCGGATCAGCAGGCGCACCGCGCGGCCGATGGTGGCATTGGCACGATTGCCCTGCCCGAGCGCGCCCAGTTTCATGTTCATGTCCAACTTCTGCCGGATAGGACCGTTGACCACCACCACGGGACTGGCACCCATCGTCGTGGCCATCACCCCGTGGATGTTGTACTCGTCGGTGCAGATCGCCTGCACGATGGTGTTGATGACCGGCATGTACTCTGGCTTGCAGCCCGCCATCACTGCGTTGATGGCGACTTTCTCCACCGTCACCTCACCCATGTTGGGGGGCATCGCGGCCAATACTTCCTGGGGATCGCGCTGGGTACCACCGAGCATGCGCAGGACCCGCTCCGGGGTGGGCGGCACCAGCGGCAGGCCATCGGAGAAGCCCTGGTCGAACATAAACTCGACCTCGTCATCGCTGACCCCGATCTCGATCTTGCGCGCCCGCAGGGGGCTGTTTTCTGACACGGCGCGTAGCTTCTCCGCGATCAGCGGATCGACCGACAGCGAACCGCAGCCAGGGCGCCATTCGGGCAGCGCAGGCCAGTCGAGGTCCGCCGCGGCGCTACCCAACGTGGTCGCCAACGTATCGCACAGGCTCTGCCACTCATCGCGCACAAAACCTATCAGCGTGGTCTGGGGTGCCCCCGCCGCGTCGTTGTAGAACAGCGTCGGCACGGTATCGATGTCGGTGGCGAACGACACCTTGAGGGTGCTGTCATCGAGCAGCTTGAACGGCGGGGTAAATTCTTCCTCCAGGGTAGCATTGCCAGCGACGGTTTGACCGATGATGCGTATCTCCAGGACATCGGCAAACGCACGGTGCATGGCCGCCAGTACCGGCATCACCTCGCGGCAGGTGGGGCAGTCTTCTTTGACAAAGCACACCAGGCTCGGCTTTTGCCCTGGAAAGCTGATGTCGGAACCGGCGCTGTCGCGCAGTGAGAATGCGGGTACTTGCATGATTGTCCTCCCTAAGGCGGGAGAGTGTACCCCGGCCTCCCCGCAAATGGGTGAAGTTTTCGTGCGCCCCTGCGTCCGGCGCACGACTGGCATGAACCCGGTGGATGCAATAAAGTGGGATGTTTGGCTTAAATCATCAGGAGTTACGAAGTGTCTGAAGTCGCAGAATTCCGCGCCGAAGTGAGCGCGTGGTTGCAGGAGAACTGTCCGGATGGTGCCCGCGGCCCGGGCCAGATCGCTACTGGATCTACCAAGATCGATCTGGAACCCGACGTCGCGCTGTGGCTCGAGCGCTGTGCCGAAAAAGGCTACACCGCCCCCACCTGGCCGACCGAATATGGCGGCGGCGGTCTGAAACCGCAACAGGCCCGCGTGCTGTACGGCGAGATGGCGGCGATCAAAGCCCGCTCACCCCTAATGGGTATGGGTACCTCGATGATCGGACCCACCCTGTTGGAGTACGGCACCGAAGATCAGAAACAGCGCCACGTGCCGAAGATCGCGCGCGGCGAATTTCAATGGTGCCAGGGCTATTCCGAACCCAATGCCGGTTCCGATCTGGCGGCGCTGATGACCCGGGCGGAAGACAAGGGTGACCACTACCTGATCAACGGTCAGAAGATCTGGACCTCGGGTGCGGCCACCGCCGACTGGATGTTTATCCTGGTGCGCACCGACTTCGATGCACCCAAGCACGACGGCATCAGCTTTATGCTACTGCCGATGGATCAGGAAGGGGTCACCACCAAGCCCATCCGCCTGATCTCCGGGTCGTCGCCGTTCTGCGAGACTTTTTTCGACGATGCGATCGCCAAGAAAGAAGACCTGGTTGGTGAACTCAATAAAGGCTGGACCATCGGCAAACGCCTGCTGCAGTTCGAACGCTCCGGGATTGGCGGTCTAGCCGGCGGCGCCCGCGCGGCGGACCCGAACAAGACGACCGTACGGGTGGCCAAAGAATACGTCGGCGAAGTGGGCGGCCGCATCGCTGACGACGACATCCGCAACCAGGTACTGGAACTCAACATGCGCCGCACCCAGTTGAACTTCACCGCCCAGCGGGTCAACGAAGAGAACAAATCCGGCATTCCGGGTGCGGCCACGTCCATCTTCAAATTGGTCGGTGCCGGTCTGCAGAAAGACACCGCCGATATGAAGCGCTATCTGATGGGTTTCCGCGGCCTGGGGGCCCACGAAGAAGTGGGGTTCACGGCGGATGAGTTGAAGGCGACGGAAGAGTTTCTGCATCTGCGCACCACCACCATCTATGGCGGCAGTGACGAGGTGCAGCGCAACATCCTCGCCAAGCGGGTGCTCGGTCTGCCGGATTAGGGGCGAGCGCATACGGGGCGCCGGCGCGGCGCCCACAACTGTCAATCTTTGGGAGGGTTTATGGCAGCGGTGAGCGGGTACGAGACGATCGGTGTCGACAGCCTGACCCCGCACATCGGGGCAGAGATAGACGGGGTCAACCTGTCGCAAACTCTGACCAACGAACAGTTCAGCGAGGTCTATCAGGCCTGGCTCGACTGGAAGGTCCTGGTGTTTCGCGATCAGAATCTCGATCGCAATGCGCACAAGGCGTTTGCGGCAAAGTTTGGCGCCCTGCACGTGCATCCCATGCAGCACAAGTACGGCGGAGACCCAGAGATTCTCACGGTCAAAACCACCAAAGACTCTGCCTATACCGCCGGTAACGGCTGGCATACCGATGTCACCTGCGACGAGATTCCACCGCTGGGCTCGATGCTGTACATGAAAGAGACGCCGGTCTCCGGCGGCGGCGATACCCTGTTCGCTGATATGTATCTGGCGTACGAGCTCTTATCCGAACAGATGCAGCAGATCTGCGACGGCCTGACCGCGGTCCACGATGGCGCCCTGCCCTATGTGGGCGCCTACAAGTCCACCCCTCCGGAAGGCAGCAGCTATCCGCGCCACGAACATCCCGTGGTCACGCGCCACCCGGAGACGGGGAAGAAGATCCTCTACGTCAATTCCGGCTTCACCTCCCATATCAAGGGGTTTGCGCCCTGGGAAAGCAAAATGCTGCTGGGAGGACTGTTTGATCACATTGCGCGCACGCCGCGCCTGACCTGCCGGGTCTCTTGGCAACCCAATACGCTAACCTTCTGGGACAATCGCTGTACCCAGCATCATGCGATCTGGGACTACTGGCCGGAAGGCCGATACGGCGAGCGGGTCAGTATTCTGGGGCAGGTACGACCGGCTGCCTGAGTCGGTCGAGGATAGCTCGCTCCGCCTTCTGCCAAGGCGTCGGCGCGTCCGGTTCAAATCAGCGTGGGGATATTGACGCGGCGAGCCTGCGTCCGAGTATTTGTTTCTTCGAAATGCGACCCACACCTCAATGCGGGATTCCCGCAATACCGGGCCAGCCGACAACTCATTAGAATTTGCGCCCGAAGCAGTCAACTCGGAGTAGTTTTAATATGAGCAGTAACGCCAACGGCACCACCGACGAAGAGATGATCCGTAACATCGGCTGGTGTGGAGTGATTGTGGCCGTAGTTGCCCTCGGCATCGCCGCCGTGGCCAACAGCGTCGCCTGATCACGCACCTTTCGAAGGCGCGATCAAACGCGCTTCGTAACCCTGCATAGCTTATGCATGGCAAGGGTGGCGAACGCTACCCTTACCATGGCGTAAGACCGATTGCCTCCTAGACGGTCGCGCGACGGCGCAGACGACCAAGCGCAAGCAACGCGATTCCTAACAAACCGAGAATACCCGGCTCCGATACGCTTGCCATGTTGGGCTGCGGTACGCCAAACGTCTGACTGGCATTGCTGACACTGAAGTAAGTTCGATTACTGGTATTCCAGAAGGTCAGCATGTTGTTGACGGCATCGTAAACCACATTGCTCCAATATGAATTGCTACCGCCTCCGGTGAGGGTAAAGTTCACCGCCTCCTGCATACCCGTCAGGATATTGAAGCGCACCGATATCTGGTTGCTGTTATAGCTGTCCCCCAGAAACACATAGTTGCCGATCGCAAAGCCGTAGCCATAGTTCTTACCGTTCACAAAACCCGCCAGAGAACTATTGAGATTGCTGTCGATCGTCTCGATCCGCATTCGAGGGGATGCACCATCCCCGCCCACCACCAACTTGGTCGTGCCGCTGTCCATCGCGTTCAATGCACTGTAGCCACCCCAGTTAAAGCTCCCAGAGCTGCCACCGTTGCGCGGATCAAAACCGGTCAACGCCGTCTGACTGGTTTTGAGCCCGCTGTTGAAATCCCAACGGGAGAACTCGGTTGTATTCGTCGTCGAACGACCGAAGAGCGAGCCGTTCTCCACAATGGCGTAGGTGCCCATATGAGTTTGGCCGAGGATGCTGACGGTGTTCGACACCGCACCGGCGGCAAATGCTGCCTGGTCGGCGAACACTTTGATGTTCGATCCGCCCTGGAAGCTTGTCCGTTCGTAGTATTGACCAGAGGTCTGGTCCACCATCAACGACTGAAAGCTGTTGTTCGAATTCTGCCGAACCAGATCCAGTGTGATCGATGCGCCGTAGATGCTCGCTGTGCTGACCAGCAGCAGCAGTGCGGTGCCCCAACGCGCGAGATGAGTGCAGTTCATGTTTACTCCTTTTTTTGTGCTTACTCCAACCTCATCACTGCGATCAACTGTCAACTTCTCGCACTAAATTCTCAAAAATTCGTAATTTTTTTGCCTTACAAGCGATCCATGAGGTTTTTTCGACCCGTTTGCACTTGCGTTGATGACTGTCACCCTTGCTCACGCCTACAAGCGCATACCAAAGCTGATCCGATCCTCTTCGGTCATGCCCATTGCGCGATAGAATTCGGTTGCGGGATTCCCCGCCCGCACCTGCAGATTGAGCTTCACACACCCCGTTTTGCGCAGCGCCTGGATGGCAATCTGCATAAGTTCCCGGGCCACACCCTGCCCCCGATAGTCCGGATCGGTGGCCAGTTTGTGTATCCAGCCGCGTACACCGTCATCACCGGCCATGACAGTGCCGATCAGCCGCGGGCCGTCACAACATACCCAGAACAGCTCACCCTGCACGGCCGCTTTGCGCGCGATCACCTCCGCCGGGGCATTCCACGGCGGGTCGTCCGGGAACAGCCGCGTCCAGAGATCGATCACCGCGGCCGTGTCGCGCGGGTAATCGATAACTCGGTATTGCATGGCAACCTCCTTAAGGTTATGTGGCTAAGTGTTATGCTCGTCGGGGACAGGCGGCGAGAGTGCGCGACGATGAACGATGCAACAACACGCAAGCAACAGGAAATGGCGATTATCAAACGCATCGCAGGCGGGGGCGATGACGGCCCGGTGCTGATGATCAATCTCAATCGCTACCGCCCAGAGGCCAACTTTCCAGACGGTGCACCGTACACCGACTACATGCGCGTATTGGAGGCATTGCTCCCCGAGGTGGGCGGCAAGATTCTCTGGCGCACACCGGTACATGGCCAGCCGGTGGGTGACGCACAGGTCGATGAGATTTTGGCGGCGTGGTATCCCTCACACCAGGCATTTCTGGACCTACCGGCAGCGCGGGGTGGCAAAGAGAACTTTCGTCTGCGCCGCCAATGTATCGAGCATGCGGTTATCCATCGCTGCGATCCCGTGATGGTGCCTGGAGGATCACCCGCAAGTCGACAGCCAAGCCACTAGCGTCTCGCCGGTTGCGCTTCGGACACTGGCTCATCCAATACGGGTGGGACGGCTTCGTCAGCGGTGTTGGGATCGACCGACACCTCGATGGTGTCGATTTCCGCCGGGTCGACGTCCGCTTCCCCGGTGTCGCTCTTTGCTGCCGTATCCGCAGCCGCGGTGGTTTCACTGGTCGTAGCCGCCGCATCCTCTGTGGATGCGGTCGTCGCAGCCTGCTCTGTGACATCGGCCACCTCTTCGCCCGCCGACTCGACCGTGGCCTCGACGTCGGCTTGGCTGGCCAGCTCCAGCTCGTCCTCGGCAGCGCTCAAGGCCTGGGTATCAGCGCCATCGTGACCGAGTAACTGACCGCCCACATCTCCGACCAGGGCGACGGAACTGGATGCGAGTTGCTGGTGCAGGTCACGATAAGACTTGTCCAACGCGCGAAACTTATCCGCCGTGTCGGAAAACTGGTTATAGACTTCTTGCTTATACTCCGCCATTTCTTCCTGCGCGCTATCGAGTGCCGACTGCAACTCGCCAGCCTTGGCGCGCGCGCCCTTACCCCCGCCGAAGGTGGCCCATCCGACACCAAATCCCAGAACTGCGCCGCCGAGTCCAATCGCGATCAAGAGCAAAGTCATATCATCCATTTTCGCATCCACCTAGTCTTTATTTGCGGTTGGGGCTTAGCCAGCAACCGGATCGGGCGTATGATACGCGCCCGCGCCTGGCCTGCGTAGTTCTGCGGTTCAGAAAGCCTTATTTAACAACCATTTGATCATGCTGTGAACAACCCCACCTTCAGCTCTGCAACCGAACTCAAAGCGGTGATCCGTCTCGGCTGGCCGATGGTGTTGACCCAGTTGTTCATCATGATGAACGGTTTTCTCGACACCGCCATGGCCGGTCGTTACAACTCGCTGGATCTGGCCGGTGTGAGCATGGGCGGGAATGTGTTCTGGCCCCTGTTCATGCTGCTGACGGGCATCAACATGGCGCTGATGCCGATCACCTCGCAACTGCGCGGCGAGCAGCGCATCAGCGCGATCGGCGTGCAGGTCCAACAAGGGCTGTGGTTGGCGTTGCTGGCGTCGATCGCGATGGTGATCGGCTGTTTTCACGGCGGCGTGGTTTACACCTGGTTCGACGTCGACCCGGAGGCGGTGGCGGTAGCCACGGGCTATCTGCGGGCCATGGCCTGGGGTGTTCCCGCCGTCATCATCTATGTCGCCTTGCGCAACGTCTGCGAAGGTCTGGGCCATACGCTGCCACCGATGCTGATCACCGGCACCTTCCTCCCGCTCAACGCGGTGTTGAACTTTGGCTTCATCAACGGCGCCTGGGGATTTCCGGAACTGGGTGGCGTCGGCTGTGGGTATGCGACCGCCATCATTTTCTGGTTACAACTGGCCGCGATGTTGCTGGTCGTGCGCCGCCCCTATTTTCTGGCGACCGGGTTGTTCGAGCGGTTGCACTGGCCACACTGGCCCACCCTGCTCGGTATCTTCAAAATCGGGATGCCGATCGGCCTCTCGGTTTTCCTGGAGATGACGCTGTTTTCGGTGATTGGCCTCGCCATCGCCAGCATCGGCGTGATCGAGATGGCAGCCCACAGCATCGCCGGCAATCTAAACTGGATGACCTACGTCATTCCCATGGCACTCGGAAGTGCGGCGAGTATCCGCGTGGGCTTTCATGTCGGCGCGCGGGATTTCTTTGCGGCGCGCGGCACCAGTGGGGCGGTGTACCGATTTTCGCTGGGCTACGCGATTGTGGTCTCGGTGCTATTGGTGACCCTGCGCTATCTGCTGGTGAGCGTCTACACCGATGACTCCGCGGTGGTGGAGATCGCGGTGACGCTGTTGCTGTTCATCGCGGTATACCAACTGGTGGACGATACCCAGGCAGTCACACTGGGCGCGCTGCGCGGCTACAAAGACACCCAGGTGCCCATGCTGTTCGGCCTGTTTGGCTACTGGTTCCTGGCACTGCCGCTAGGCCACGCCCTCGCGCGCGAGTGGATCTTCCCGGGCCTGGCTCCGGGCGTGTACGGTTATTGGGCAGGATTGACGGTTGGGCTGACCATTGTGGCGATCCTGGTCGGCATTCGCCTATGGCGCACCAGCAAGGACGAGACACGCATCCTGCGGTTGGCAGGCACGTAGTCAGAACCTGGCGCTAGCGACCCTGCGCGGGCGTTTGCAGGCTAGCCACCCCCCCGAGCATCATCTCCTGGGCCGGCAGGCCGAGCAGCATGCGCCCGGCATCTTCGATGTGATGCGGGGCCACCGTGATGTGCTGCCCCACCACCTTGATATCCCGGGCAATCCGCTCCAGGGGATGCTCTCGCTGATTGGCAGTGGTGCCAGCCGCCTCGACCACGGTGTTGACCGCCTCGATACAGCCGCGCACGGAATCGGAACAGGCGAGTTGAAACAGAGCACGCTCGCGGCTGGTGATGTGTTCCCGGCCTTGCACCTGGACCCACATCTTGCCCAGCAGCTCCAGCACCAGCGCTTTGCCGGCCCGGAAACGCACCTCCGCCTCGGCCAGGGCGCGCTGCGCTCGGGGCCGCTCGCGCAAGCCGCGGGACGAAAAGCGCGGTTGTTTGCCCTCGGCCAGCTCGACAAAGGCATCGAGGCCCGCCCGCGCCAGTCCCCAGGCCACCCCTACCTTGTTGTAAGCGAGCCGCGCCCCGAGGGGAAAGCGCAACAGCGGTGAATCGTGGTCAGCCCCTCCGATGGGAGCGACCAGCCGGTCTTCGGGCACGAACACATCCTCTACCACCACATCGTGGGAACCGGAGCCACACATGCCTCCGGTGTGCCAGGTGTCGAGAATCTGCCATTCATCAGCCAGCATGACGGCGTAGCGATTCGGTATCGTCTCCACCCGCTCGCCGTTCTCCCAGATGCGTACGGTGGCGCCAAAGATTTGCGCGTTATGGCACCCGCTGACAAATTGCCAACGACCGCTCACCCGGTAACCCCCCTCAACCCGATCCGCACGTCCTACCGCCGCGGTGGAACTGCACAGCACCGTGGTGGGGTCTTCGATGAGGTGCAGGCTGTCGCCAAAACCCGGCGCGACCAGGCCAAACGATTCGATGCCGATCATCAGATTCCACCCGGCGCTGCCATCCGCGTACGCGATGGCTTCGATCGCCCCGATCTGGGTGAACGGATCCTGTTCGCTGCCATAACAGTCTTCCGGCGCGGCGATCCGATACAGGCCGGAACGGGCAAACGCCTGCGCGACCAGCGGGTCGAGCCGCCGCTGCGCTTCGTTGTCGGCCGCGTGGGTCCGCACCAACCCCTGCAAGTCACAAGCCGCCGCTATATAGGGATTTTCCGTCATCGTCACACCTCCCGCGCCTTGCAGGGTAACAAAACCTCAGCCTGATCGCAGGACCCGGCGCTGGCCCCGCTCGTCGCTCTTGGCCTAAACTGTTCCCCCATGAGCGAATTTGCCATCCCCATCAACGGTGTTCGTATCGGCCACGCCGTGGACACAGAAGTTGCGACCGGCACCACCGTGTGTCTGTTCGACACCCCCGCGGTGACCGGCGTACACATCATGGGCGCCGCACCCGGCACCCGCGAGACGGAGCTGCTCGATCCCCGACACACGGTAGATCGGGTTGATGCGATTGTGCTCTCCGGCGGTTCCGCATTTGGTCTAGATGCCGCGGGTGGCGTGCAGGGGTGGCTCAAGGCGCAAGGTCGCGGGATTGTCCTCGAACCCGTGCGCGTGCCAATCGTCCCGTGCGCCATCCTGTTCGACCTGCGCAACGACGGCAACAAAGACTGGGGGATACATTCCCCCTATCGGGAGCTCGGCTTAGCCGCGGTGGCCAACACCCGCAGTGCCACAGCGCTGGGCAAGGTCGGCGCCGCTTACGGGGCGCGGACCGCCACCACACCGGGCGGGTTCGGGGCCGCCGCTACCCAGCTGGTGATCGACGGCCAGGTCGCCAACATCATGGCCTTTGCGGCGGTTAACGCGGCGGGTGCGCCGACGGTAGGCGACACCCATCATTATTGGGCAGCACCGTTCGAGGAGGACGACGAGTTCGGTGGCTATGGCTTTCCACACCCCTGGCCGGTGGACGCGCGCGAGCCACGCACTAAGGCCGGACAGCGCGTCGCTGGCGAGAACACTACCCTGGCAATCGTGGTGACCGACATCGAGCTCGACGCCGCGAGCGCAAATCGGATCGCGGTCAACGCCCACGACGGTTTCGCCCGGGCTCTCTATCCGGTACACACACCCGCCGACGGCGATCTCATCTTCGCCGCTTCGACCGGTCGGGTGGCGATCGATGCCGAGCGCCTGATGGACCTGGGCACCCTCGCCGCAAACACGGTTGCGCGGGCCATCGCAGTCGGCGTGCACGCGGCGCTCATGGCAGCGCAGGACAAGGAGGCGGACGGACCACGATGACCCTCAATCTAGATGCGCTCAGCCAACGGATCGACGCCAAGCGCGATGAGTTGATCACGCTCACGCAGGATCTGATACGCATTCCGACGCTGAACCCACCTGGGGAGTTCTACGACGATTGCGCCCGCTTTATCGGCGAGCGCCTGACGCGGCGCGGTTTCGGGGTCGAATACATCCGTGCAATCGACACCCCCGGAGACTCGGATCGTTATCCGCGCATGAATGTGGTGGCACGCCACGACGGCGGCAGCGGGCCCTGTGTGCACTTCAACTCCCACATCGACGTGGTGGCGGTGGGCGATCTGTGGCAACACGACCCGTTTGCCGGCACATTGATCGACGATCGTATCTACGGACGTGGCGCCTGCGACATGAAGGGCGGGTTGGCCGCATCGATCATCGCGGTCGAAGCCTACCTGGAAATGCACCCGGATCATCCCGGTGCGATCGAGATCTCCGGGACCGCGGACGAAGAAAGCGGCGGCTACGGCGGCGTCGCCTATCTCGCCGAAAAAGGCATCATGGCCAAGCCGCGCCTCGACCACGTGATCATCCCGGAACCGCTGAACAAAGATCGGGTCTGCCTGGGCCACCGCGGCGTGTGGTGGGCGGAGATCGAAACCAAAGGCCGGATCGCGCATGGCTCAATGCCCTTCGACGGGACTGTGCGATTCGTCATATGCACGCGGTGGTGCACGAGTTCGAACAACAGTTGTACCCGCTGCTGGCCAGCAAACACACGGACATGCCGGTGGTGCCGGACGGTGCCAAACAATCCACCATGAACATCAACTCGATTCACGGCGGCGAGAACGAAGGGTTCGAAGGGCTTCCCGCGCCGCTGGTCGCCGACTCCTGTCGCATGATCATCGACCGGCGTTTTCTGATCGAAGAGGATCTGGGCGAGGTCAAACAGGAGGTGATCGATCTGTTGGAAGGTCTACGCGGTCGGCGCGATCAATTCGACTACCAACTGCGCGATCTGTTCGAGGTGATCCCCACCATGGCCGACGAGCGCGCGCCGGTGGTGCGCGAAGTTGCAGCGGCCATCGAGCAGGTGCTGCAGCGCAAAGCCACCATGGTGGTCTCGCCGGGCACCTACGATCAGAAACACATCGACCGCATCGGCAAGCTCAAAGACTGTATCGCCTACGGTCCCGGCATCCTGACGCTGGCGCATCAGCCGGACGAATACGTGGGCGTCACGGACATGCTGGAATCCGCCAAGGTGATGGCCATTGCGTTGCACAACTTGTTGCATCCGGCATGAAGGCGCTCGATAACAAAACCGCCATCGTCACCGGGGCTGGATCCGGTTTCGGCGCCGGCATCGCCGCG
>JBCCHL010000139.1:0-12593 GCA_039028775.1 Pseudomonadota bacterium
CGACCTTTGTTCATGCTCTCTTTCCATTCCAGCCGGGGTATTGAGTCGGCGACGATGCCGCCGCCGGCTTCGATGTACAGACGCTCGTCCTTGATCACCGCCGTGCGGATGGCGATCGCCGTGTCCATATTGCCATTCCAAGCGAGGTATCCGACCGCGCCGCCGTAAATGCCGCGTTTGACCGGCTCCAGCTCATCGATGATTTCCATCGCCCGAACCTTGGGTGCGCCGGACAGGGTACCCACGGGCAACGTTGCGCGCAGCAGGTCCATGGCTTTCAGCCCGTCGCGCAGGCGTCCCTCAACGTTGGAGGAAATGTGCATGACGTGAGAATAGCGCTCGATCACAAACCGTTCGGTCACCTCCACCGACCCGGGTTCGGCCACCCGTCCGACATCGTTGCGCCCGAGGTCGATCAGCATCAAATGTTCGGCAATCTCCTTGGGGTCGGCCAGCAGCTCAGCCTCCAACGCGAGGTCTTCGGCTTCATCGTGGCCGCGCCGACGCGTGCCCGCGAGCGGACGATTGGTGATGCGTCCATTGTCCAGGCGCGCCAGAATCTCCGGCGATGAACTGACGATCTGAAATTCGTCCAGGTTCATGAAGTACATGTATGGCGACGGGTTGAGACTGCGCAGCGCTCGGTACAGATCGATCGCTGCCGACGAAAAGGGAATGGACATCCGCTGAGCCAGGACCACCTGCATGACGTCGCCGGCGCGGGTGTATTCCTTGATGTGCTCGACCGCGGCTTTGAACTGCTCTTCGCCAAACTCGGACACAAAATCAGATTCTTCGATGCGCTGGTTGGCCTGACTCGACGGGATCGCGGGCACTGCCTGGCTGAGCTTGCGCGCGCGCTCCTGCAACAATTCACGGGTCTGCTCGACAATCCCTGCTTCTGCTGGATCGACCAGTTTGATCAGCTGCATGCGTCCTTTGACGTTGTCGAAGACCACCACGTCCTCGCTGACCATCAGGACAATGTCCGGTGTGTTCAGAGGGTCCGGCGGTGCGGTATCGCGCAGGCGCTTTTCGACATAGCGTACGGTGTCATAGCCGAAATAGCCGACCAGACCACCGTAGAAGCGGGGCAGGTCGGGGTGTGTCTCGACCTCAAAGCGTGCCTGGAAATCTTCGATGAACTTGAGCGGATCGTGGGTTTCTACCTGCTCGACGAGCTCGCCGTCGTGATGTACCTGGATGTCGTAGCCGCGCACCTTGATGATGGTGCGGCTGGGCAGGCCGATGATCGAATAGCGCCCCCACTTCTCGCCGCCCTGGCTCGATTCCAACAGATAAGAATAGGGTCCGTCGGCGAGCTTCAGGTAAACGGAGAGCGGGGTGTCCAGGTCTGCGAGGGTCTCAACCACCACAGGGATACGATGAGAGGTCGGGGAGGAATCGGTCATGTCGGGCCTTTGTATGTGAAAACGTGTGCGACGAGGGTCAAAGAGGCACAGGCGTGCCATCGGGATTGACTATCGCCACCACCCGTTGAAGCAACACAGACGTATGCGTAAAGGCCAGTTATTCATGGCGGGAAGACTACACGAGGGTCTGGGTTTTTCCAAGCGACCAGGCCCCGGTGGCAAGAACCCAAGCGGCGACAAACTTTTTAGGCCCTGCGGGCGACTTCTAAGGACCTCGTAGCACCAAAAGAGCAGACATGAAGACACGTCCAGGCGATGTACATCACTGGGTTCCGCAAGTGGTAGCCGTCCTCGTGGGCGTCCTCTACACCCTCGCCGTGGTCGCGGTTGTGGCGGATCCGGGCGAAGACCCCATCGAGCGGTCGATGGCAGCAGAAGAATATCGTCAGGTGACTTCCCTGCTGGCCGAACGCGGCGGCGAGATCGTCTATGAGGCGTATTGGGGTGTGGGCGGACCGCAGGTGCTCAACGACACGCGCAGCGCCACCAAGTCGCTGACCGCCATGGCGGTTGGGGCGGCGTTGCAGGATGGGCACCTGCGCGATGTGCAGCAGCCGCTCGTAAGCTTCTTTGCGCAGGAGCGTCCCTATCGTTTCAACCATCCGTTAAAAGAAGCGATCACTCTGGCCGATCTGTTGAGCATGTCTTCCGCTCTGGATTGTAATGACAACGTTTGGGAGTCGCCCGGCAACGAAGAGCATATGTACCCCGCGCGCCGCTGGACCTACTTTGTGCTCGATCTGCCGGTCAAGGAAGATTATCGCCGCGATGCTGACGGACGTGGACCTTTCTCTTACTGCACGGCGGGTACGTTTATTCTCGGCCAGATCGTTGAGCGCGCCACAGGCATGCGGATCGATCGCTACATGACACAACGGCTGTTCCAGCCGTTGGGCATTACCAACGTCAAATGGGACAGCTCTCCTTCCGGCGAAATTCAGACCGGCGGAGGCACAGAGTTTTCCTCCCGTGACCTGGTCAAGCTCGGCCGGCTGGTGCTCGATGGTGGCGTGCACGAAGGCAATAGCCTGCTGTCACGTGCCTGGATCGACACCATGCTGCATCCGCATGTGGATGCTGGCGGCGATCAGCGCTACGGCTACCAGTGGTGGGAGAAGTCGCTTGCGTGCGCTGACGGCGAGGTCGAAGCCTGGCTGATGATGGGTAATGGCGGCAACAAGGTGGCGTTGTTTGAGAGCTTGGATCTGGTACTGGTCGCCACTTCAACGCTGTATGGGACGGCGGGCATGCACCAACAAACGGAACGGTTGGTGGCGCAATATCTCGCGAATTACGTGCCCGCTTGCCGGACGAAGTCATGAGGCAAGAAAAAGAATTCTGAAGCAAAGTGAGATAAATCCGCGCGTCGTGCCAGTAACAACTACCATCTCACCGATGGTACCCATCATCGCTAACGCCTATGCGTCGGGGCGAATGGGCGGCAGGGACTGCCACAGCGTGATGAGACCGGGACGTCAGGGAGGCTTTGCGGCCAAGGAAGATATCCCCTCTATGCGCTGTCCATGCCGCAGGGATGCGGCATCTAACGCTTCGCTCGACCGCGCCTAAACCGCGTCTTTTCAGGCGCGAACGCCGTTAACCCCCTTACAAAATACGTTTTGCACAAGCCAGCCACCACGGGCATCATCAGGCTTTGGCACAACACGAGGTGTTCGGTATGTCTACCACGCACCGCAGACCTGGCTACCATCATGGCGACCTGCCTGATCGGTTGATGTGCCTGGCATTGCAGCACATCGCGGATGTGGGCACCCAGAAGTTGTCGCTGCGCGCGCTCGCCCGAGAGGCGGGGGTTTCACCCACCGCTCCCTATCGCCACTTTGCTTCCAAACAATGTTTACTCGCAGCGCTCGCGACCCAGGGTTTTCAGGAGCTGGAAGCGCGGACTGACGCTGCAGGTCTGGCCGCGCAGTCGGTTGAAGATCGTTTCCTCGCCATGGGCCTGGCCTATGTGCGTTTTGCCCAGGACAACCCCACGTTGTATCAGCTCATGTTCGGTTCTGGGTTGAGTGAGTTTTCGGCCTACGAGATGCTGCACACGGCGGTCGCCAGCGCATATGGGTCGGTCGACCGGGTGCTCGCGCAACTGATCGCGGAAAAAGACCTGCCGCTTGAGGTCGAACAACTCGGTGGGGTGGTCTGGGGTGCGCTACATGGGATCGCGTCGCTGTTGATCAGCGATCTGAAGATCGGCGACGGGACGCTGCGCCCCATGCAATCTCTCGCCGCCCTGCGCGCCGACCCTGAGGTCAGCATCGAATACCTTTTACGCTCGCTGATCGCCGAGCCGAAGTGCGATCAGGCTGGGGTTTAGAGCAGCTCGGCAAATCGGTCGATCACGGCGTCTGGATGCAGCGTGCTGACGTCGATGCCGTGGTTATAGCCATCGCGCAGACAAACCACGCGCATGCCCGCTGCCTGTGCTGCCCGTACGTCCGTCTCGGAATCGCCGACAAACAAAGCATCGTCGACCCCGACCCCGAGGTGTTGCAGGCATAGCTCGATGGGTGCTGGGTCCGGCTTGGGCGCGCTGGCGGTATCACCGCCGATCACGGTGTCGAAGTACTCGCGCGCGCCAAGTTCTTGCAAGAGTCGCTCGGAAAAGTGAGCCAACTTGTTGGTGACCACCGCGAGTTGAGCGCCGCATTCGCGTAGTTGTTTGAGGGTGTCTTCCACCGTGGGATAGAAACGGCTCTGGACGGCCACGTTTTCGACGTAGAACGCCAAGAATGCCTCGAACAGGGGTTCGATCGGGTGTTCGATCTGATGGTGGTGTAGCGCTTGTTCGATCAGCACCCTGGCGCCGTGACCTACCCAGTGCCTTGTATGCGCCTCGTCTACCCCCGGCAGCCCGGCCTGAGCGAGGCAGTGATTCAAGGCCAGGTTGAGATCGGGGGCAGTGTCTATCAGCGTGCCATCCAGGTCGAACAGGTAAGCGGCATATGGCTGCCGCCAGGCGCTCACGCCTGGACCTGGGCGATTGCTGCGCGCATCTGCGTGATGGTCTCGCAGTAGTCTGCGCTGCCGAAGATAGCGGTCCCGGCGACGAAAGTATCCGCGCCTGCGGCCGCCACTTTGCCTATGTTGTCCACCTTGACCCCGCCGTCGACCTGCAGCCGGATGTCACGCCCAGAGGCATCGATCAATTCGCGCGCGTGGGCCAACTTGTCTAGGCTCGAGGCGATGAAGCTCTGTCCGCCGAAACCCGGGTTGACCGACATGATCAACACCAGGTCAACGATGTCGATCACCTCGCTCAGCACGTCGAGGGGGGTAGCCGGGTTGAATACCAGGCCGCTGTGGCGTCCCGCATCGCGAATCATGGACAGCGTGCGGTGCAGATGTTCGGTAGATTCCGGGTGTACGGCGATCAGATCCGCACCCGCGGTCAAGAAGTCCTCGATCAGGCGGTCGACGGGTTTCACCATAAGGTGCACATCCACATGGGCATCGATGCCACTCTTGCGCAGCGATTCCAGCACCAGGGGGCCGATGCTCAGATTGGGCACATAGTGATTATCCATCACGTCGAAGTGAATGCTGTCAGCGCCGGCGGTCAAAACGTTGCGCACCTCTTCGCCCAGGCGAGAAAAATCGGCGGCCAGTATCGAAGGGGCAATCCAGGGGGTCATCATGCTGGCTATTTTAGCGTGCTCTCTATACTTACGATATGTACTTGCGAATTTTATTTGTGCTGGCGGTGATGGCCGCCCTACCGCTGCTGGCTCAGGAGACGACGGACGCCCAGGCATCCGACGAATCGGCCCCACACGAAGAGGCTGCAGATACCAGCGACGCGGAGGGCTCGGTTGACTCGGAAGCGGGGCAGGCGACGCGTGTGCGCATCTACCGCACCGCGGCCAAGGCCCGTGGGGAGGCGTTGGCCAAAAGCCAACCGGTGATCTGGTTGGACGATGCGCAGACGCTGTGGATGGCGCGCCTCGACGCGTTGCGCGAACGTAAGGGAGTGGCACTGGTGGTGGCGGCTGGCAGCCCGAATGGCGCTGGGCATCTCGCGCGTTGGCGCTCGCACCTGCCAGCACTCGGCTTTCAGACCTGGTACATGATCGCCACCGAACCGCTCGATGGTGAACTGCTGAACAGCGCCCGGGAACGGATAAATGCCGAAGACATCACGCTCGTGACCGACGCCACACATTGTGGCCGGATGGCGGAATTGATCGCTGACCAAGCCCAGTGGTCGGGCCTCACGTGTGTAAACCCCGATCTGACCGGCGCCTTGTTGGAGGCTGAGCCGTTGTTTTCGACACTGCCCATCCCGGTACTGGTGCTCATGGAACAACCGCTTGCGTGGCCCGCTTTGTTGCCGAAGGCCGGCAACGTCGAGGTGCAGCAATTGCCGGTCAGCGCACCACAGGCGGCGGATGCGCTGCTGTTGCGGCGTTTTGTCGGTTGGACCAGGCGTTTGGGCGCGGGGCGTTGAGCCTCAAAGTAGTTTTTCAACTGTCTCCTAGACTTCCTGTAGTGCCTCGAACGCTTCGCGAATCTCGCGCATCCGTGTGTTGCTTTGTTCAATCTCGTCGCGACTGGCATCGCCGTCCAGCTTGTCGGGATGAAAACGCGCGACCAGGCGCCGGTAGGCCCGTTTGATTTCTCTCGCGGAGGCGCCCGGAGCGATGTTCAGGCGCTCGTAGGCCCACATCGGTGGTTCGGCCTCGGTTGCAGGTGCCGGTTCGCTGGCGCCATTGAAAGCGGCGCTGCCCCGGCTGATCATCTTTGCCACCTCCGTCTTTGACAGGCCCATATAGTTACCCAGGCGGGATAGCCGTGCTAGTACCTCGTCGTTCATGGAGATCACGCCGATGTCAACGCAACACCCCATAATGGCACGCTCGACGCGCCGGTCGTGCTGTGTCGCACCCGCAAACGCGGCCCGTGCGAGGTCCGCGAAGTCGAAATTGCTCCGTTTGCCGGCCTTGAACCACTGGATGGCTTGTTTGCGTGCTTCCGCTTCCATGCCTGCACTCGCGATCGTTGCCTCGACGTAGTCGATGTGATTTGCCATCACCGCACCGCTGGCCTTGGCAATGTGCCCCATGCCAGCAAACAGGAATTCCTGTTGGCGTGCATTGCGTGAGGCCGCGTCGCGCTCCCCCGCCGCAGCGCGGCTACGCCCACCGTAGAAGACGTCGAAGAGATGGCCTATACCTGCGCCTACGATCGCCGCGCTGATCAGCCAGAGCGCGCCGGAGGACTCAGGCGTGAGGGCTACGCCGGCGACCAGGCCGACAGCTTTGCCCAGGAGCGGAGGCCCGGAATAGTCTATGCGCATCCCCCAAGGGTAGTTCAGATGCGCTGAATGTGGACGTTGTAGCAGCCGGGTTGTGACCCGGTCGACACTTTGGATGCCTATCTCGACCTGCTTTGTAGTTGCTGATACTGATCGAGGTTGCCGATGTCGTGCCACTCGCCGCTGTGAATCTGACCACTGAGACGCTGCTGTGCGAGCAGGTCGAAAAGTAGATCACGCAAGGAGAACACCAGAGGTCGTTCACCGCCGAAGAGCTGGGGCGTGTACAAAGCGATGCCACAGTAGACATAGCCTGCACCGCGCTGGGTAACCCACCCGTCTGCGAAGTCGAAATCGCCGTCGCGATGTCCTGGGGTGGGGGTCAGGACAATGTGGGCAGCCTTGTTACCACCGGGCGGTGTCTGCGGCAGGGTGGTGAAATCGAAATCGCTCCAGATGTCGCCGTTGAGCAACCAGAATGGTTCGTCGCCGAGCAGCGGCAGAGCCTGGACCACACCACCACCGGTCTCCAGCAGAGCGCTTTCTTCGCTGTACGCAATTTCGAGATCAAACCGCGAGCCATCATCCAGGTGTTCTCGAATCTGCTCGCCCAGGTGGTGCAGGTTGATAACCACCCCGGTGACCCCTGCGGCGGCGAGTTTTTCGATCTGCCATTCGATCAGTGGTTTACCCCCGATCGGCAGCATTGGTTTCGGAGTGGTATCTGTCAGGGGTCGGAGGCGGCTGCCGCGACCGGCGGCAAGGATCATCGCGCGCAACTTTCAACCTCCGTCGGTAACTTTGTCATCAACGATCCTTGAATCGACTGTTCAGGTCGGACAGCTGGCTGTGGAGTGCCGCCAGTTCGGGGTAATGGCCGCACAGCGTCACCAGCCGCTCGAGCAATGGCGCGATGTAGACGATGTGGGTGCTCTTGGCGTCCCGCAGCTGCAAACGTGCGAATATTCCGATCGCCTTGAGTTGCCGCTGGATGGCCGTGAAGTCGAGCCAACCCCGGGCCCGGTCTGGGTCGATCGCGAGCTGCGGATAGGCGCGGTTGTGCAATTCGAGATACATCGCGAGATAGTGATCGATCAGTGGCTCGTCGAAACGGTGGTAACAATCGTGCAGCAGGGAGGCGAGATCATAGAGAATCGGGCCGTGCAGCGCGTCCTGAAAGTCGACAATGCCGAGGCGCCGATCGTTGTAGAGCAGATTGCGGCTGTGGTAGTCGCGGTGCACACAGCCGCGTGGCTGCGCCAGCATCGCCTCGATCAGGGTATCGCTCTGCGCGGGTGCGGTGAGCGCTACGCCGAGCAAACCCTGGGCAAACCACTCCCCGAAGATGCCCAGCTCCATGTGCAGGCGCTGCGCGTCGTACGCGGGTATCCATTGGGCATCGCGCACGGCGGATAACCCCACCAACGTGGTCACGGCGCGCTCGAGAGCTTGCCCCTGGGTCTCTGTGCCGTAGTGTTGCGCCAGTTCGGTCGGTCCCAGATCGGTCATGAGCAGCCAGCCGTGCTGCAGGTCGGCATATAGAATCTCCGGCACGGGGATGGCCGCATCCTTGAACACCTGGGCGAGCGCAACAAACGCGTCGTTGCGTTCGAGATCCGGTGGGCTGTCCATCAGGACATAGCTGGTGTCGGGCGCATGGACGCGGTAAAAACGACGCTGGCTGGCTTCGGCGCGCAGCGGGCTGACGTGTGGTGTGCTGACCCCGAGCTGCGCGGCGACCCAGGCGCTCAGAGACTCTGATATCTGCATGCTGGCGAGTATACCGTGGTGCGCTCATCGGCGGGGGAATACGACCGGTTTTGTGGGTATTATTGGCGCCATGTCGCACCCCCTGATGTTGTTGTTCCGCCGCGCTCGCGTCGTGTCTGTTTTTCTGCTGCTCTGCGCCGGGTGGGCGCGGGCGCAGGCGGACGAACAATATGCCTGTTATCCGGCTGCGGATGGCGCGGGCTGGCAGTGCACAAAGTCCGGGGGGGAAGGCGCGCAGCCCCCGCGAACCCAGGCCGAGCAACCACCGATTCGATCCGCATTGCAAGAGCGACCGGTAGAAGCGGCCGCCGCGCAAGCAGCATCGGTGCCGACCACGCGCGTGCTCGGCGCAACCAAAGATGATCTGGACCCGGTGACGGGCATCAGCCGCAATCCACAAGACTGGTTCACGCCGACGGCAGAGCGTGCAACTCGGGAAAGCCACATGCTCCACGCCGATCTGGCGCGCGCGCTCTATGCGCCGCCGGACACGGGTGGGACGTGTCGCGGTGGTTATCAGGTACGAGCGTTTCCCCCCAGCCAGGGTGAGGACATGGCCCAGATGCCGATCGTTGCTTTGGCCGATAGTCTGCGTGCCACGTTTCCCGAGACTGCGGACCTGCAAGGCAACGTCACCGTCACCCAGGGCGATCGGCAGATCGTCGCGCCCCAGGTGCGGGTGGATTATGCGGAGCAGCGCGCGCATTTCGAAAGCGGCCTGCGCCTGGATGAACCGGGCGCGATCATGCAGGGTGGGGCCGGCGTGGTGGAACTGGAGACCAGCGCGACACAGTTGTTGGATGCGCAGCTTGTGCTCACGGATGTCGGCTTGCGCGGACAAGCGCAGAACCTCGGTCAGGACAGCGCGGGCGACCTCACGCTGACCCGGGCCGACTTCACCAGTTGTCCGCCGGATAACAACGGCTGGCAGTTGCGCAGCAAGACCTTCGTGGCGCGCGAAGATGAGGTGTTCGCCACCGCGCGCGGTGCGGTGCTCAAGCTGAAATCGGTGCCGATCTTCTACTCTCCGTATCTGAAGTTCCCGATCAGCGACGAACGCCTTTCCGGTTTTCTCTTCCCCAATCTGAGTTACTCCGACGAGGACGGCTTGGACGTTTCGGTGCCCTACTATTTCAATTTGGCGGCGAACTACGATGCGACGCTGACCCCTCGTTACATTTCTGATCGTGGCGCGGGCGCAGAGTTGGAACTGCGGCATATGTCGAGCTGGCAGAGCACGGTGTTAGGTGGTGCGTTGCTGCGCCAAGACGACCTCTTCGATGGCCGCTTTGAGTTTGACGATTTTGTCCAAAACGGTGGTACCCCGGCAGATTTTGAACCGGCGGATCGTTGGCTGGCCGCCATGGATCATAGCGGTCGCATCGGTGCGTTTGAGACCCTGGTCAACTACACGGCGGTCAGCGACGCCGACTACTTCCGCGACCTGGGCTCTGACCTGGGAGTCTCGAGCCGACTCGAATTGGAGCGGCGCGGCGAGATTCGTTATGCCCGACGCGGTCTTTCGCTGAAACTCTGGGCGCAGCGCTTCCAGCGCCTGGATCTGATCGGTCGCGAGGAATACCAGCGGTTGCCCGAGCTTGAAGGGTTGTACCAGACCCGCCTCGGGCCGATGGAGTTTTCGGTAGCGACCAAGCTCAGCCGGTTTGATCGCGATACAGAGGGTCTGAGTGGACTCAACGCCTTGACCGGCGAACGCGTGCACTTTGAACCCACGCTGCGCCTGCCGCTCTCGCGCTCCTGGGGATTTCTGAACTTCACCGCCGGCTATAAGTACACGGAATATGATCTCGAGCAGAATGTCGCGGTCCCCCTCGCGACGTTCGACGAGCGCCCGCAACGGCGCATCGGCATGGGCAGCGTGGACGGTGGCCTGTTCTTCGAGCGGGAGCTCAACTGGAGTGGGCGTGATCTGATCCAGACACTGGAGCCGCGGGTCTACTACCTTTACCAGCAATACGAAGATCAGGCGGCGCTGCCGCTATTCGACTCTACGCAACTCACGTTTGGCTACACGCAGCTGTTCCGGGCGAATCGATTTTCCGGCCTCGATCGCATCGCGGATGCGGATCAGGTATCCGTTGGGCTGACCACGCGCTTTATCGCCGCGCAGGATGGCCGCGAGCTGTTTCGTGCGAGCGTGGGAGAGATTTTTTATCAGCGCGATCGCCGGGTGACCCTCGTCGGCAGTCCGGGTGTGGCCGACGCGCGAAATTCTTCCGCCCTTGCCGGCGAGGTGTCGGCGGCCTTGTTCGGGGGCTGGCGCCTGACCGGTGGGGTGGTCTGGGATCCGTATGACAATCAGGTTCAAGAAGGCAGCGGGGCGCTACAATTTGTGCAGGACAATCGGCACATCTTTAACCTTGGGTATCGCGCGCAACTGCTGCAGGACGTGGAGCAGACCGACATGTCGGTCTACTGGCCGTTGACCGACCGGGTCGGGATCTTCGGACGTTGGAACTTTGACTTGGTCAGTAAACGAACCATCGAAGGGTTTGGTGGTCTTGAGTATAGTGACTGCTGTTTGCAGGTACGCTTCATGGCACGGCGATTCCTGGACGCGCGATCGAGCAACGATTTCGCCGATATCGAAGCGGACGAAGGCTTGTTCCTGCAGATCGTGTTTAAGGGTTTGGCAGGCTTCGGCACTAAAGTAGAATCTATTTTCGAGCGCGGGATTCGCGGCTATCGTGCGCCCCGCGACATCGGTGGTTTTGCGCCGGGGCTGAATTGACCCCATCGATCGCATGAAGAGACCGACCTGGGCGATCTCAGTCGGCGAACGCCTGGGGGAACGAAGGGACGAAGGTCAAGGGATTGACGGTCAGAGGAAAGAAGTCCAAAGGAAAGAAGCGCCCAAGGTGGGCTTAGAGACGCCGACAATGAAGTCGACGGATAAGACGTTTTTGAAGATGGCTGCAAAGGCAAAAGAGGCGAACAAGATGAATAGAATGATCCGTGTCTGGACCGGTCTGGTGCTGGTCGGCATGGCCCTGACCAGCCCAGCGGCATATCAGGAACTCGAAGGCATCATCGCTGTGGTCGATGATGATGTGGTCCTCGCCAGCGAGCTGAAATCCCGCTATGACCAGGTGATCCAGCAATACCGGGAACGCGACATGACGCTACCGCCCAACGATGTGCTCGTGAGCCAGATCATGGAACGGCTGATCCTCGAGAGCATACAGCGGCAGAACGCCGAGCGGCGTGGCATTGCCATCGACGATGAGACGCTCACCCGTGCGGTGATGGGCTTTGCCGAGGCCAACAACCTAACCCTCGAGCAGTTTCAGGTGGCGCTGGCCAACGACGGCATCAGCTATCCTGAGTTTCGCGAAGAAATCCGTACCGAGATGATGATCACCCGCTTGCAGCGGGGTGTGATCAACCGCCGTGTGTCGATCTCCGAGCAGGATGTCCAGGGCCTGCTGAATTCACCGTTCTATCAACAGATGTTTTCCGATGAATACCGCCTGGGTCATATCCTGTTGAGCATCGAAGAGGGTGCGGGAGAAGAAGTGACGCTGAAAGTGGCGGGTGAGGCCAACGACATCGTTGCACAATTGCGCGATGGCGCCGATTTTGCGCAGATGGCGATCGCCAGGTCATCGAGCAGCCGGGCGCTTGAAGGAGGAGACCTGGGATTCCGTCGCGCGGGTGAGTTGCCGAGCCTGTTCGCGGAGATTGTGCTGGAGATGGAAGTCGGCGAGATAGCGGAACCCATCGCTACCCGCGGTGCGGTGCACATTATCAAGCTCCTCGAACGCAAAGGGGCGGGGATGCAGCGCTCGCAACAAACCAATGTACGGCATATTCTGGTGCGGCCTTCGGCGATACGTTCGCCGGAGGAAACCGCGGATCTGATCATGGAAATCAAAACTCAGATCGATGGGGGTACAGAGTTTGCGGAACTGGCCAAAGAACACTCCGAAGATCCCGCGAGCGCCTTGAACGGTGGTGAACTCGGTTGGTCCGAGTCGCAGGATTTTGTGGGGCAGTTCGCCACGGTGATGGATAGCACGGCTGTCGATGAGGTCAGCGAGCCCTTCCTCAGTCAGTTCGGTTGGCATGTGCTCGAAGTGCTGGGACGGCGCGAGCAG
>JBCCHL010000140.1:0-12339 GCA_039028775.1 Pseudomonadota bacterium
CCCTTGAGCTCAAAGGCAGGCAAGTTGAATAGCAGGCATCGCTACTCGTCATTGTACGCCACCATCAGCATGGCGCTACCGTGGTAACTGAAGCCGCACATAGCTAGGACGCCTGGTGTCCGGTTCGTTCGAGGAGGCCCCTGTAGTCCAATAACGGGAACGAGCATGTTAGCCTCCGCTTTCCACCGCTGGCACTCAATGAGAGCAAGCCACACGGGAGCTGGCTCGCTGCACTATGCCACTGAATGCTACAAAAGAGTGCCATGCTGCTGTACTTAACCACGGTATAGTTGCGTGCCACAGGCCCCGGACAGCCAGCGTACCCAGCTGGGGCGAGACAAAGCAAGCAAGGAAGGCCAAGGAAGCACAATAGCAACGTCAAGAGCGAGTAGGAGAGCGAGCAATAGAGTAAGCACGCCGGCAAGCACGAGAGGCAGGTAGTGAGCAAGAGAGTAGGCATGAGAGCAAGGCGCAAGTAAGCTAGCAGCTCTTGCTGTAAGCCCACACTACTCGCGGCTAGGAGCGGCATGCAGAAGCAAGTGACGATAAAGCTCGTTGGGTAGAAACCGTTTCGTGCTTTGCTTTGGCGGTAGGCACACGTGTCCCACAGGTGCCTTGAGCGCCCGGCGTCCATAGAGAGCCGACAGGGAGTAGTGGCTACATAGGCAGTGGCGGGTGGCTCGTGTACGTCTTGCACCTGTCGATCTAATAGGCGTCAATCCCTCACAGGTTGCTTGCCTATGCTACAGAGCTCACCATCCACACGCAACGAGCTAAGCGTCCCAACAACATGAACAGCGTGTCGGCCCAAGCCATCCCAGAAAGACACTTTTGCATAGCCTACACCAGGTAAACTATTTTGCCTAATCCACACTTGCCAAGCCCAATTGCATGGCGGCAAGCTTGCCAGCAGCCACGGTCTAACGCACGTGCGCGCATGCGAGAAGCTATGCTACAAGTAGGTGCCTCACCAGCTCGCTACCCGCAAACAACAGAGCCCGCCCGGCTAGCTCTCCTGCTGCTACGTACTACTTCCACCACCGCCGCCGCCTCCTCAACAATTGCTCTTGTTACAGGCGTCGGTACCCACCCCTCGTGACTTGCAGTGCTACTAGTGTGGGTATTCTACTACTGGTGCTGCCGACTGTGGTGTAAGAATCACAGGGGGGTGACAAGTGCGACCTGCCGCCCTAATAGTAGGTAGGTATGGGTACGTGGCGCCCCAGCGTGAGAGGGAAGTGGCGGGCTGGGGTGACCGCGAGGCGATTGGCCTTGGTACAACTGCCACGGGTGCAACCGTGGTGCGTGCGAGCAGGTAGGGTTTGAGCCCAGCACAATTGCGCGATCACGTGGTCAGTGCTCTGGATGACCTGAAAGGCGTGAACATCGTCGCCATCGAGGTGACGGACATCACGACCATAACCGACTACATGGTATTGGCCAGCGGGACATCCAATCGCCACGTCAAGGCGCTCGTCGACGAAGTGATCGATGCCGCTAAACAAGCGGATGAGAAAGTGGTCGGTGTCGAAGGGCGCGAAACCCACGAGTGGGTGTTGATCGATCTCGGCGACGTTGTCGTGCATGTGATGCAGCAGCAGGCCAGGGAGTTTTATGACCTGGAGCGCCTCTGGGCAGATGCCCCTGGGGAGGTCGACAGTGAGCACATCAGCTAAGCTTAGCTGAGCGAAGACTCTCAGCAGGCGAATCACTTGAAGCTGCGAATAGTTGCGGTGGGCACGCGCCCTCCGGCCTGGGTGCGCGATGGCTTTGCGGAATACGCGCGGCGTATGCCCAGGCAGACCTCCCTCGAGCTTATCGAACTGGCCACCCGTCAGCAGGGTCCGCCCGCGCAGTTCAAGCAGGCCGAGGGCAAAGCAATCCTGCAGCGGGTCGCCTCCGATGACCACGTGGTGGTCCTCGATGAATGTGGCCACAGCCGTGACAGCGACGCCCTCGCGGGTCGTCTGGAGGTCTGGCGCGGTCTCGGTCGAGATGTGGTATTTGTCGTCGGCGGCGCGGCTGGCCTGGATGATGCGGTGCGCGAACGCGCCCAGGAGACCCTGCGATTGTCCGACCTTACGTTGCCTCACTATCTCGTGCGGGTCATGCTTGCGGAAGCCCTCTACCGTGCTTGGAGCATCAATGCCGGGCACCCCTATCACCGCGAATGAGCAGGTAAATCCAGGTAGAATAGCGCGCTGGCTTAGCGATGCGCGCGTTTAAAGTATGGTTGGCTTATCGATCAAAGACCCGATAGGTGAACGCGCCCTGTTCTCAGGGCGGGTACTGTTTGTGTTCGCGTGTATGCTGGTGCTGTGTGGCATTCTCGTCGCACGGTTCCTGCACTTGCAGGTCACCCAGTACGAAGCGTTCCAGACCCGTTCTGATGAGAACCGCATCCAGGTCCAGCCATTGGCGCCGCCGCGAGGTCTGATCTTCGATCGTCACGGCGAATTACTGGCGGAAAATCGAGTGGCTTCCAGCCTCGCGCTGGTCACCGAACGAACCGATGATCTGGGTCGAACGATCGGTGCGCTCAGCCGCTTTGTGCACATCGCCCCGCATGACATCACCGACTTCGAACAGCGTTTGAAGCGCAAGCGCAGGCCGCATGAGCCTGTGGTGTTGCGCATGGGGCTGAGCGAAGAAGAAATCGCGTTGTTATCGGTCAACCGCCACCTTTTCCGTGGGGTGGAGATCAACAAGCAGCTCATACGTCACTATCCACTGGGTAGCTTCTTCTCCCACGCTGTCGGCTCGGTACGGCGGATAACCGAGAGCGACCTGCGCCGCCTGGATGAGGTCAGCTATTCCGGTACGCGCTTCATGGGCAAACGCGGCGTTGAGAAATTCTACGAAGCGTCCCTTCACGGTGAGGTGGGTTACCAGCATGTGGAGACGGACGCGCATGGACGCGTGCGTCAGGTGCTTGAGATCAACCCACCGGTCGCGGGCCATAACATCACGCTGCACCTCGACTCGCGGCTGCAGATCGCGGCGTCTGGCGCGCTCGGCGAACGGCGGGGAGCGGTGGTGGCGATGGACCCCAAGTCGGGTGGCTTGTTGGCGCTGGTCAGCCAGCCTGGTTATGATCCGAATCTGTTTGTGGCGGGCATGACCGGCAGTCAATTTCAGACGCTGTCCGGATCGATTTACAAGCCACTGTTCAATCGCGCCTTAAACGGTCAGTACGCAGCCGGATCCACGTTCAAACCCGTGGTCGGCCTGGCGGGGATCGTCAACCAAGCGATCACCTGGGAAGAGACGATCGAAGACAACGGCAGCTTTCAGTTGCCTGGACAAGAGCGCATCTATCGGGACTGGAATTGGCGACGCGGCAACTCGGGTGGGCAGGGTACTGTCGATCTGAATCGCGCTATCTATCGCTCCTCGAATGTATTCTTCTACGACCTGGGCACCCGTCTTGAGATTGAGCAACTCGTATCGTTTGCGCGGCAATTCGGCTTCGGTCGAAATGTAGCGCTGGACGTTGCCGATGCGAGTCTGGGATTGATGCCCGATCCGATCTGGAAGCGTGGCTACAAGAATGAGGTGTGGTATCCCGGCGATTCGGTCAATCTGAGCATCGGTCAAGGCGATCTGCTGGTCACGCCGTTGCAGATGGCCACTGTGGCCGCCACCATCGCAAACCGCGGACGCGTTGTGCGCCCGCGCTTGTTGCTCGCTAGTGATGCCATTCTGAAAGAGTTTGACCCTCCGGCACCGCTGCCCTCGGTCGAGGGGCCAACGCCGGACGATTGGGAACGGATCGTCGATGCGATGGAAGATGTGATCCATCGGGGCAACAAAGGCTTCGGTCAAAACGGTACCGCATGGGCATATATCGGGCGGGATATCCCATACCGGATGGCTGGCAAGAGCGGTACAGCGCAGGTGGTGGAAATTCGTCAGGGCGAAGAGTATGACGAAGACGAACTGGCGGAGTTCGATCGTAAGCACGCCTGGTTCATCGCTTTCGCACCGGCGGATGATCCTACCATCGCGGTTTCCGTTCTGGTGGAGAATGGTGGGGGTGGCAGTTCTGTCGCGGCTCCTATTGCACGCCAGGTGATCGATTCCTATCTCTTACCACAACTGGCGTCGCGCTGAAGCATGGCAAATGACTTTATCCGCAGTCTGCCGTCTCACGACCGACGGGTCACCGTGTCCTTTCTGCAGCGGATTCACATCGATGCAACCCTGCTGATCCTCCTACTCCTCCTCGTCGCCTATGGTTTGGTGGTGCTCTATTCCGCGGTCGGCCGCAGCGAGGCGCTGTTCGAGTCACAACTCGTGCGTATGGGCCTTGCGTTTGTGGCTTTGTTTGTCGCTGCCCAGTTACCGCCGCAGATGTATCTGCGCTGGGCACCGTTGGTCTATGTTGTGGGTGTTGGGTTGCTCGCAATGGTGCTGGTGATCGGCGTCACCGTAAAAGGTTCTCAGCGCTGGCTCGACGTCGGTGTGACGCGCTTTCAGCCGTCAGAACTGATGAAGATAGCCGTGCCTATGGCCGTGGCCTGGTACTTTCATGACAAGCGCTTGCCACCGTCCTTCAAGGACATCTTGGTGGTGCTCGCGATCATCCTCGTGCCGGCTGGGTTGATCGTCGTCCAGCCAGATCTGGGGACTGCAATCCTTGTGTCCTGTGCCGGTTTTGCGGTCCTGTTGTTGGCCGGCTTGCAGTGGCGTTGGATTATGATCGCGGCGGCGGGTCTGGCGGCGGCTGCGCCGATGCTGTGGTTCACCCTTCAGGAGTATCAGCAGCGCCGTATCCTGACCCTCTTCGATCCCGAAAGTGATCCTCTGGGTGCCGGTTGGAACATTATTCAGTCCACCACGGCGATCGGCTCGGGCGGCTGGTTTGGCAAAGGTCTCTTCGAGGGCACCCAGAGTCATCTCGACTTCCTGCCGGAGGCAAGAACCGATTTCATTATCGCTGTGATAGGCGAGGAACTCGGCTTCGTGGGTGTGCTTATCCTGCTGCTGTTGTACCTGCTGGTACTCGGGCGTGGTCTGTATCTCGCGACGATGTGTGAAAGTACGTTCGGCCGTTTGTTTTCAGGCGCTCTCATAGTCACTTTCTTCGTTTATGTATTTGTTAACATCGCCATGGTTTCGGGGCTGCTGCCGGTGGTGGGCGTGCCCCTGCCGTTGATCAGTTACGGCGGCACGTCGGCGATCACGCTGCTTGCGAGCTTCGGGATCGTGATGGCGATCAGAACCCACAAGGCCTGGTAAGCGTATGCCCAAGATGTACCGGAATCTACTCAAGAGTGTTTTGTTTTGCCTGTGGTGCGCTACCCAGGCTGCAGCGCAGGAGTTACCACCTGGCGATTATCTGCAGCGAGCGGACGTCCGTGAATATGTTGCAGAACTTACGCGCGACCACGGGTTTGCGGCCGCAGATCTGCAGACGCTCTTTGCGCCGCTCCGTAAACGCACAGATATCATCGAGCGCATCTCCAACCCGGCGGAAACGGTGTGGACCTGGGCCCGCTACCGCCGCTTGCTGGTAGACGATGCCCGCATCGCCCGGGGGGTTACCTTCTGGGCGGAGCATGCGCAAACACTGGCGGCCGTACACGAGCGTTATGGAGTCGCGCCGGAGTACGTCTTGGCTATCCTCGCGATCGAAACCCGTTTTGGCCAGCACAAGGGAAAGTTCCCGGTGCTGGAGTCGCTGATGACGCTGGGCTTCGACTACCCACCGCGAGCCAAGTTTTTTCGCAAAGAGTTGACCCAGTTCCTACTGCTCGCCCGCGAGGAGGGGAAGGACCCCAGTGCGCTGGTCGGTTCTTATGCTGGCGCGATGGGTTATGGGCAGTTTATCTCTTCCAGCTACCGCCATTACGCGGTGGACTTCGATGGTGATGGTGTGCGCGACATCTGGGACAACCCGGTGGACGCGATAGGTTCGATCGCCAACTATTTTGCTCGGCATCGTTGGCAGGATGGCGCGCCGGTGGCGTTTCAGCTCGCCGTTGCTGATCCCGACGGCACGGCCTGGCGATCTTCGCTCAATCAGGGGCTGAAGCTCACCAGATCGCTGGCCTCTTTGGCGGAAGAAGGCGCGGTACCCAAAGCGTTGGATGATTTGTTGGAGTCAGCGCCGGAAACTCGCTGCGGCGTCTTTCTGTTCGATGCCGAGGAAGGAGATGAGTTCTGGGTGGTGTTACCTAACTTCTATGCGATCACGCGCTATAACCACAGTCACATGTATGCCATGGCGGTGCATCAATTGGCGGGGTCGATCAAGCAGGGGTTTGCGGCGCGGGCTCAGAGCGTGCCTGAAGATGTTTAGTCTGACGTCTACCGACCTGCGCAGGGGGTTGCTCGGTACTGCCGTGCTGTTCTGCGTAACAGCTTGCTCCACTTCTCCCTCTCGACCCGTTGTGCTACCCCAGCGGGATTCGGCGCCCAACGTGTCGCCTCACTCGCTAGGTCAGTTGGCGCGCCTGCCGGATCCTAAGGTGGTTGCTGTGCAGCCCACGCGGCGCGGTAATCCCCCGGTCTATACGGTCCTTGGCAAGAAATACAAGTTGTTGGGCAAAGCCACGGGGTACCGCAAAGAGGGCCTGGCCAGTTGGTATGGCACCAAGTTTCATGGTCGTCAGACCTCCCTCGGTGAGCGCTTCGACATGTACAAGCTTACCGCGGCGCACAAACACCTACCCATCCCCTGCTATGCCCGGGTGACCAATCTCGAGAATGGTAGGCAGACGATCGTGCGCATCAACGATCGTGGTCCGTTCCACGACCAGCGCATCATCGATCTCAGCTATGCCGCCGCGGTAAAGCTGGGTTTCCATGAACGCGGCGTGGCACGAGTGCGGGTGCAGGTGGTGGAGCCGAAGCCGCAGGTGCGCACCTATCTGGTTCAGGTCGGAGCGTTCAACTCCTTGTCTGCCGCGGATGGGCTGCACGCGCAACTACGCAAGCTAACCGGGGTCAAGGGCACGGTGATCAAAACCTCCCGTGATGGCAAATATAGGGTGCAACTTGGGCCGGTAAGCAGCGGTACGGCATACGAGCGTTTGGATGCACTGCTACAGGCCGGCAACTTCGGCAACGTCCGCAGCATCCCGCAATCGTGAGACCATTTGGGATTCAATCAACTTTTAGGCTTTTGTGTGCAACGTCAGGTCGCGACAGCGCTCATACTGTGCAAGCGCATAGGCGCTAGGTAAACTTGCACGCCATCGCTATCTACCGTGGAGTCTTATTCTGTCTATGCCGCCCTCTTCGATCTTTGTCATTGCGTTAGCGCTGCTGAGTAGTGCGGCCACGTATGCCGCTCAGCCGATCATCCCGCCGGCGCCGGGTATCGACGCCACCTCTTATCTGCTGATCGATGCCCATTCGCAGAAAGTCCTGATCGAACACAATTCCAATGAGCAGAACCCGCCGGCCAGCCTGACCAAGATCATGACCAGTTATCTTGCGGAGAAGGAGATAGAGGCCGGACGGATCCATCCGGATGACCAGGTGCTCGTGAGCGTTGAGGCGTGGCGCAAGGGTGGCTCGAAGATGTTCATTCGCGAGGGTACTCGCGTCAGTGTCGGCGATTTGCTGCGCGGTATCATCATACAGTCGGGTAACGACGCGAGCGTCGCCATCGCCGAGCACATAGCAGGCTCGGAGTCCGCCTTTGCAGACATGATGAATCAGCAGGCGGCGGTGTTGGGGTTGACGAATACCAACTTTCGCAACTCCACCGGGTTGCCTGCGGATGACCACTACAGCTCAGCTTGGGATCTGGCAATGTTGACCCGCGCCCTGATCGAGGAGTATCCGGAACACTACGCGTTGTACTCCGAGCGTTCATTCATCTTCAACGAGATCGAGCAGGCGAATCGCAACAAGCTGCTATGGCGTGACAGGACGGTGGACGGGGTGAAGACCGGCTACACCAGCAAAGCGGGCTATTGTCTCGTCGCGTCAGCAGTGCGCGATGGCATGCGGCTGATCTCGGTAGTTATGGGTACCGACAGCGATCGGGCGCGCATGCAGGAAAGTCAGAAGCTGCTGTCCTATGGTTTTCGCTATTTCGAAACTCAGGAGCTTTACCCGGGAGAAACCTCACTGCTCACCAAAGAGATTTTCTACAGCGAGAGCGAAACGCTGGATATCGGCGTGGCGGAAAAAATTGTCGTGACCTTTCCGCGCGGTTACTACAACGACATAGAAACCGAACTCAAAGTGCGTTCGATCCTCGAGGGGCCGGTCAAGAAGGGCGACGAGGTCGGTAAGCTATACTTGAGGTTGCACGGCGAGACCTTTGTGACGCGGCCTCTGGTGGCGCTGGAAGACGCCCCGGAAGCGGGCATGTTCTCGCGCTTTGGTGACTTCATCTATTTGTTTTTCGCGCAACTGCTGGGTAGTGATTGATGGGCGATATGCCAAAAATTGAGTTTCCCTGCGCATATCCGATCAAGGTGATCGGTTACGCGGACAAGGACTCGATCACACAGATTATCGACATCGTGCGGCAGCATGCGCCGGAGGTAACGCCGGATCAGGTGTCGAGCCGCGACAGCAGCGCGGGCAATTATCATTCTATCCGGGTCGAGATACAGGCGACTGGCGAGGCGCAACTCAAGGCGCTGCACACCGACTTGTTGGCGCTCGATGCGGTTAAGTTGGTGCTTTAGATGAGCAGACCTACACTGCAGATCAGTGATCTCGGCATCACTGAATATACCGATGTGTTCGCGCGGATGCGTGCTTTCACGGATGCGCGCGATGCAGACACCCCCGATCAGCTTTGGTTGAACCAACACCATCCGGTGTTCACCCAAGGCCAGGCGGGGAAGCCGGAACACGTTCTCTTTCCGGGGGACATACCGATCGTCCAATCGGATCGGGGCGGGCAGGTGACTTACCACGGCCCGGGGCAGATCACCGCTTATTTCCTATTCGACCTACGCCGTCTCAAGATTGGCGTGAAAGAGCTTGTAAACGGGATCGAGCAGGTGATGATCGACACGGTCGGAGCGTTCGGCATCGACGCCGCACGCCTGGAGAACGCGCCGGGTGTGTACGTCGCCGGCTCTAAGATTGGCTCCCTCGGGTTACGTGTCCGGCGCGGATGTTCCTATCACGGCCTCAGTCTGAACGTGGATATGGACGTCGAACCCTTCGCGCGCATCAATCCCTGTGGGCTATTGAACATGCAGGTCATCGACATGGTCCAGTTGCAGACCGTCAGTTTCGCCACCGTGCAGGATGAGTTGGTGCGCCAGGTGCTCAAGCGTTTTGCCTTTGATCACCACATGTGGAGCAACCGTCCCGCGGCTTGAGGGTCAAGCGCCGCCACTCCATATACTTACCGTCGAAATACAGGATGGTGCCGATCAGCGAACTGCCGATACCCGCGAGGTATTTCATGGCTTCCAGCGCCTGACAGGTTCCGATGATCCCCACCAGGGGCGCTGCCACGCCGTTCTCTGCACAATTGAGTGCTGCGTCGCTGCCTTCGGCATAGAGACATCGATAACAAGGGCTCGCACCGTCATTGGGGTCAAAGACGCTTATCTGACCTTCCAGGCGGATAGCCGCACCGGAGACCAGCGGTTTGCCAACACGCCAGCACACGTCGTTGATCAGGTAACGGCTATCGAAGTTGTCGGTGCAGTCGAGCACGATGTCTGCCCGTTGCACGGCGGCTTCCAGAGCTGCACCGTCTAGACGCGCGGCGATGACTTCCACCTGGGTATCCGGACTGATCTCCCCTATCTGAGCAGCGGCGGAGGCGGCCTTGTTGGTGCCGATGCGGGACAGTGTATGCGCGATCTGGCGTTGGAGGTTGGAAAGTTCGACGTCATCGTCATCGGTCAGGATTAGCTTCCCTACGCCGGCGGCAGCCAGATACAAGGCGGCGGGGGAGCCGAGACCGCCGAGGCCGATGATCAGCGCGGTGGCATCCAGCAGCCGTGTCTGGCCCGCGATGTCGATCTCGGGCAGCATGATGTGGCGGCTGTAGCGCAGGAGTTGTTCGTCGTGCATTGCTCGTGGCTCTGTCTGAGTGTCAGGCTCTGCGCATGCCGTAGGACACGCGATCGATAGCGGCCAGATCCTTCTGCGAACCTACGTTTACATAGCCGAAGTCGCGAAGCAACTGACGCACTCCGATGCTTTGATCGTAGCCATGTTCCAGGGCGAGCAGCCCACCCGGGCGCAGGTAAGACCTGGCGCTGGCGATGATTTCATGCAGCGCGGCGAACCCACCCTCCGGGCTAGCCAACGCCATGTGTGGTTCATCGACAAGCTGGGATAGCAGCGGGTCACCGGCATTGATGTAGGGTGGGTTGCTGACGATAAGATCGAAGCTGTGGTCGAGGCCTGTGCACCAACTTGTTTCGACGAATCGCACACGTTCGGTCAGACCCAGCGTTGCCGCGTTGCGTTCGGCGATCGCCAGTGCCGCGGCGCTGATATCCACTGCACACAGGCGACAGTCGGGGCGGTGGTGGGCGATCGCCAGGGCGATGGCGCCGGAGCCAGTGCCGATATCCAGGATGTGGGCGTTCTCCGGGGCACGTTCAATCGCGAGCTGCGCAAGGATCTCGGTGTCCGTGCGCGGTATCAGCGTGTCAGGCGTGAGCGCTAGCTCGAGGCCGTAAAACTCCCAGGCGCCGAGAACGTAGGCCAGAGGGCGGCCCGCTTCGAGGGCTGCGACATCAGCATTGAGCTGACGCTCCAGCTCCGCGCTCAGTTCAAGCTTGGGTTCGCTGCGTTGACGGCTCTGCGGGATATCGTGGCCATGCGCGAGCAGGAGGGTTAGGTCACGGACACTGACCTGACGGGGTTCGGCCAGCCACGCCCCCAGGGTGGTCACTCTTCGCGACCGAGCTCTTTTAGCAGATCGGCGCGATGTTCCTGAATCAGCGGTGCGACCACCGCGTCCAGATCGCCTTCTATGACCTCATCGAGTTTGTACAGCGTGAGGTTGATGCGATGGTCTGTGACCCGTCCCTGAGGAAAATTGTAGGTGCGGATGCGCTCCGAACGATCTCCGGAGCCTACGAGCTGACGCCGATTCTCCGCCTGTTCGCTTTCTTGTGCCGAGCGGGCGGCGTCCAACAACTTGGCCTTCAAGAGCGACAGCGCGCGGGCGCGGTTCTTGTGCTGGGAGCGCTCGTCCTGGCACTCGACCACCGTGCCGGTCGGGATGTGGGTCAGGCGGATGGCGGAGTCGGTTTTGTTCACGTGCTGACCGCCCGCGCCAGACGCGCGAAACGTATCCTCGCGGATGTCTTTCTTGTCGATGTCGATGGAGTCGATCTCGTCGACCTCCGGCATGATCGCCACCGTACAGGCGCTGGTATGGATGCGTCCCTGGGACTCGGTCTCCGGCACCCGCTGTACGCGATGTGCACCGGATTCGAATTTGAGCTGGCTGTAGACGTCCTTACCCTCGATGCGGGAAATGACCTCCTTGAAACCGCCGTGCTCTCCGGCGCGTTCGTTCAGCACCTCCATGCGCCAGCCCCTGCCTTCGGCATACTTGCTGTACATGCGGAATAGATCGCCGGAGAAGATGGCGGCCTCGTCACCACCGGTGCCGGCCCGGATCTCCAGGAATACGTTGGAATGATCGTTGGGGTCCCGGGGCAACAGCAGCGTCTGCAATTCCTGGGTCAGTCCATCCAGGCGCGCGCTGGTATCGCTGATGTCCTCCTCCGCCAGCTCGCGCATCTCCGCATCTTCCGCTTCGGCCAGCAGCGCCTGGCTGTCCGCGAGCTCAGCCTCCAGCGTCTGCACTTTGCGATAGCACGCGACCACGGGTTCAAGCTCGGCGTATTCTTTGGACAGGGCAGTGAATTTGTCTCGGTTTCCCATCACCTCCGGGTCGGAGAGCAGGGCCGCGACTTCTTCGTAACGATCGTTCAGGCCGCCAAGTTTGGCGACCATGGAAGTGGATAAACTCATGGCCGGTCAGGAATCGCTGTTGTCGGAAATGCCGTAGATCTGGCGCAGGTATTCTAACAAGTCGGCTCGACCCTCTGCACTGGCGTCGCGCAGCGCCATGGTGGGGGCATGGATCAACTTGTTGGTCAGATTATTGGCGAGCCGATTGAGTGCCTGCTCCGCCGAGGTACCCTTTTCCATATCCAGCAGCGCTTTGGCCACTTCCTCATCCTGCAGGGCTTTGGCCTGATCGCGAAAGCTGCGCAGCACGTTCTGGGACTGGTGGACCCGGCGTTCGCGCAGATAAGCCTGCGCACCCCGGGTGACAAAAATCTCTGCCGCTGCCGCAGCCTGGGCCCGCTGTTGGCGATTGGTCTCGATGATGGCGGATAGATCGTCCACCGAGTAGAGGTAGATGTCTGGCAG
>JBCCHL010000141.1:0-12325 GCA_039028775.1 Pseudomonadota bacterium
GTCCGCCAGGCCGTGGATGCGCACAATCCCGTCGGATACGCCGACGATGGTGCCTTCGTTCTGCGCTTCTGCTTTGACATCCAGGCCCTGGATGCGGCTCTGGATGATGTCACTGATTTCCGATGGATTCAGTTGCTGCATGATGCTTTCCTTCTAAGAATCTCTTGTGTCAGCCGCGCTCAAAAACGCCGGCTGAATTGTCTTAAATCTGTATCAGGGTCTCGGTCAGCTTGTTCAACCGGCCGCGTACCGAGCCGTCGATGACCATGTCACCGGCACGGATGATCGCCCCACCGATCAGCGTCTCATCGACCCGCGCTTCGATGTTGATGTCCTTCGCGTACTTTCTATTGAGCGCGGCACGCAGCGCCTGGCTCTGTGCGTCGCTCAGCGGATAGGCCGAAACCACCTCGACATCCAGGCTCTTCTCTTCCTCCGCGCGCAACGTTTCAAACTGGGAGCGTATCTCGGGGATCAGGGCCAGACGGTCGTGATCCGCCAGCGCCTGGAGGAATTTCTTGCCGCGATCATCGACTGCATCGCCTAGGATATTCGCGAGGCGAAACGCCTTGGCGGAAGAGGGTAGGTCGGGGCTGTCCAAGAGCACCTTGACGGTGTCATTTTCGGTGGTGGCCTGCAACACGCCCAGCATGCGCGACCATTCGGTGAGCAGCGCATTCTGCTTGGCGAGGTCAAAGACCGCGTTGGCATAAGGCCGGGCGATGGTTGCTAGTTCTGCCATGCCTACAACTCAGCCGCCAGCCGGTCGAGCATGTCGCTATGCGAGGACGCATCCACACTCTTGCCCAGCACCTGCTCAGCGCCGGTGATGACCAGGGCCGACACCTGACCGCGCAGTGCTTCTTTGGCACGGTTCATCTCTTGATCGATCTCCGCCCGGGCGGCTTCGATGATCTTCTCACCCTCTGCGCGCGCTTCCGACTTGGCGGCCTCGACCATCTGGTTGGCACGGCCGCGAGCCTGCTCGATGATGCTGGCGGCTTCTTCTTTGGCTTTGGCCAGTTCCGCTTCCGCACCGCTGGCGGCATCGGCCAGCTTTTTTTCCGCTTCCTCAGACGCGGCGAGACCGGCGGCAATCGCTTCCTGACGCTCTTGCATCGCCTGGCGCAGCGGCGGCCAGATGAACTTCATGCAGAACCATACAAATACCGCGAAGGTAATGGTTTGCCCGATTAATGTAAGGCCTAGGTTCATGATATATCTCTGTCTGTTATGGCACCGTGGTCTGTTATGGCACCGTGGTCACTTCGGCGGGGCCACACCACCCGGCATGGCCTCGCCAGAGCCCGGTTAGGCGACGGCGAAGATCACATAGAGGCCGATACCGACGGCGATCATGGGTACCGCGTCGACCAGACCCAGCACGATGAACAACTGCGTACGCAGCATCGGCAACAGTTCCGGCTGACGGGCAACCCCTTCCAGGAATTTGCCACCCAGCACGCCTACACCGACGGCCGCGCCGACCGCGCCGAGACCCATCATCAGGCCGCCCGCGATGAATAAAAGACCAGTTAGTTCCATGATTACTCCCAGTTACGAGTTTTTAATGTTGGCGAAATCCGCCGTGCGCAAAGTTTGCGCATGAAAAAGTTAGTGTTCGTCGGTTTCGTGGGCCTGGGCCAGATACACGACCGTCAGGACCGCAAAAATAAACGCCTGCAGGGTGATGATCAGGACGTGGAATACCGCCCACACCCATTGCAGCGCACCACCGACCAGGAACCACACCGCACCTGCGCCAAACATCAGCGCGATCAGGATGAAGATCATCTCACCTGCATACATGTTGCCAAATAAGCGCAATCCAAGAGAAAGAGGCTTGGCGATCAGGGTGACCATTTCCAGAACAAAGTTGACCGGAATGGCCCAGACCGATGGAAACGGGTGCAGGGAAAGCTCTTTTAAGAAGCCGACCAGGCCTTTTTCTTTCACGCTGTAGTAAAGGATCAGGGCAAACACGGTCAGCGCCATGGCCATGGTAATGTTCGGATCAGTGGATGGCACGATCTTCATGTGCGAGACCCCGAGTAGAAAGGCGAGCTCAGGAATCCAGTCGACCGGTATCAGGTCCATCAGATTCATCAGAAAGACCCACACAAAGATGGTCAGCGCAAGCGGTGCAACGAGGTTGTTCTTATATTCGAAAATGCTCTGACAGGTGTCATCGATGAAGTCGACGATCATTTCGACAAAATTCTGCCAGCCGCCCGGCACACCGGCGGTGGCGGTGCTGGCCGCCTTGCGGAACAGGAAACAGAACAGCGCGCCGAGGCCGATAGCCCACAACATAGAGTCGACGTTGATGGACAGGAAGCCCATTTCGGCGGCCTCCGCCGCGGAGTGGGCAAAACCCCAGCTGCCGTCCGGCCGCTGCCCGAAGGTCAGATTGGTCAGGTGATGCTGGATATATTCCTGGGTTGTGGCTGCCATCTATGTTCCTGCTTCTACCTGTTAAGCGCTTGTACCGTCATCGGCGCATTAAATCGCTCAATCACGCGATACCACCGGGACCAGATACGCCAGCTGCAGCAGCGCAAAGGTCACAAAAAAGCCCACCGGCTCTACCCCGAACCGCACGATGGCCACGGCCATCAAGGTCAGCGTGCCGACCATGCGCAATACCCCGTGCATGAGCAGCTGCGCGGGCCGCAGCGAGCGTTGCACCACCCAAGCGTAGTAAAGGCTGGGTATGAGCGTTGCTGCGAGTGCCAGGGCTGCGCTGCGCGTGGCACCCGCAAGACCCTCGTCCAGCGCAGCCAACACGGCGATACAGCACAATCCGATCAGAGCCTGGGTCGCAACAATACGGCCGGGAATACTCATACTTGTGTTCCCATCACCCCGGTTCCTGGCCGATACGCACCCGGTTTAAGGCGGCGCGTATTATAGGGATGCGGTATGGGGCGTTCAACGATCTTGCAGGTAATTACGCGAAAATACTTAAAATAAGTCGCGGTGGTCACCCGCGCTTTACGGCCTGTAACAGTCGGGCGGGACAACCACCTAATACTCGTGATCGATACCAAGATGTTTGAGCACCCGGTCCAGTTCTGAGAGGTTGGAGTAGCGGATCGTCAACGCGCCAGCGCCCTTGTCAGAGTGTTTGAAGGTCACCGGGGCACCAAACTTGTCACTCAAAACGTGCTGCAGACGGATGATGTCCGCATCGGGTTCCGCACTGGGCTTGTTGCTCGGCGGCTGCAGCAGTTTTTTCACCAGTGCCTCGGTCTGGCGCACGGACAATTCGTCGTCTGCGATCTGGCGCGCGGCCTGATCCTGGGTGATCCCCTCCAGACCCAACAGCGCCCGGGCGTGACCCATCTCCAGATCACCATGTTCGAGTAACTGGCGGGCGACAATGCCGAGGTTCAACAGGCGCAACAGGTTGGCCACCGCAACCCGGGATTTGCCCACGGCATCCGCGATCTGCTGCTGGGTGAGTCCAAATTCCTCACGCAGGCGCGCCAGACCCTGGGCTTCCTCCAGGGCGTTCAGGTCCTCGCGTTGGATATTCTCAATGAGCGCAAAGGCCGAGGCTTCTTCGTCGGTGATACTGCGCTGCACCGCGTCGATGTGGGTCCAGCCCGCGCGCTGCGCCGCGCGCATGCGACGTTCGCCGGCGACGAGTTCATAACCGCCGGACACCCGCTCGCGCACGACGATGGGTTGCAGCAAGCCCTGGGTTTTGAGCGAGGCGGCCAGTTCGTCGAGCGCCTGCTCATCGAAGTGACGGCGCGGCTGGTAGGGGCTGGGGACGATATCGGCGATGGCGATCTGCTGGCTGTCGGCAACGGTTGCACTACTCGCTAAAGCATCCGGGGTCGGGGATGTGTCCTCATCGGATTGGGGATCGCGGTTGCGGTCGGACAGCAGCGCATCGAGACCGCGTCCAAGTCTTTTTTTACTCACGGGTATTACTCACGGGTTTCACCATTGGATTGCGCTATTCGACTGACAGCGGCTTTTATTCGGAAACACGGACTCACTTCTCGGCGCGCATCTTAGCGCAGCGCAGTTGCGGTCTAAAGCGCGCCGTGACAGTAAGCCAGGTCGAAGGCGGCAGCCTTACGCTAACGGCAGGGCCTAAGTGGCCAGGTTGCGAAGGCCGGGGTGGGCTAGGAAGACCCCTGACCAATGGGCTTGTGATGCTTCTGGCGCAACTCTCCCGCCAGCGCCATGTAGGCCACCGCACCACGGGATGCGCGGTCGTACAGAATGGCCGGCAGGCCATGGCTGGGTGCCTCGGCCAGGCGGATGTTGCGCGGTACCACAGTGCGGAACACCTGATCGCCAAAGAACTGGATCAACTGCCGCGACACGTCCCGGGTCAGGCTGTTGCGCGGGTCGTACATAGTGCGCAGCAGGCCCTCCACTTGCAGGTCCGGATTGCCCGCCTGGCGCACCCCGTCGATGGTCTCGAGCAGCGCGCTCAAACCTTCTAAGGCATAGTACTCACACTGCATGGGGATCAAGACCCCGTGCGCGGCCATCAGCGCATTGAGGGTGAGAATGCTCAGGCTGGGCGGGCAATCGATGATGACGTATTCGTAAACCGCCGTTTCGCGGCGCAACTTGTCGCGCATGTGAAACTCGCGATTGGCGAGCTGCATCATCTCGACCTCAGCGGCGGTCAGGTCCAGATTCGAGGGCAGGAGCTCAAATCCTCCGTTACAACGCACCACGATCTCCGCCAGCGGCTGGTTCTCGAGCAGCCATTCGTAGCTGGAGATCTCGAGATCGTTCTTGTCGACGCCGCACCCCATCGTGGCATTGCCCTGGGCATCCAGGTCCACCAAAAGCACGCGCCCACCCGACATGGCCATCGAGGCCGCCAGGTTGACACTGGTGGTGGTTTTGCCGACGCCGCCCTTCTGGTTGGCTATCGCGATGATGCGCGTCAAGATGAGGTCTCCGCTGTTATTGTCGCCTGGGTGACGGGCTCTTTTGGTTCGCTTATTGGTTTTCAGGTTACTGGTGTTTTTGCGGTTTACGTGCGATCAGTCCGGTTTGATCCGCCCAGTGCGACCAGACCACAGGGATTGCTCGCGCACTCTAGCCACTACCCGATAAGGACGGGTCCCGCCGAAACCGCTGCACCAACCGGTGCCGCTGGGCCAGACCGGGAATCGACACCGAATGATAGCGCGTAACGGCATCCGGGTGCGACGCCTCCTCCGGATCCGAGCCGCCGGTCTGGGCATAGACCAGGAGCCAACCCTGTGCGCACAGAAATTTGTGCACCTGGGCATACAGCACCTCCACCGGCGCCAGGGCCCTGGCGACCACGGTCTGAAAGCACGCATCGTGTTGGAGATCGGCCAAGTCCGCACATTCGGCTTGTACGTTGCTCAATTCGAGCTGTTGCACCATCTGCTGGACAAACCGTATGCGCCGCTCGCTGCGATCACACAGCACAAACTCGATCTCGGGCTGGGCGATGGCGAGCAGGATTCCGGGCAGACCTGGACCGGTGCCAACATCGAGGACCGGACCGTGCTCCAGATACGGCAATCCGGAGAGGCTGTCGAGCAGATGGCGCGGGATAAGGCGCCCGATGTCCTGGCGTGAGATGAAATTGTAGCGCTGGTTCCACTTGGTCAACGCCGCCGCATAGTGCGCGACTTGTGAGAGCTGCGCCTCGCTAAGGACTACCCCCATCTCACGTGCCCCGGCTGCGAGCGTGGGGCTCACGCGGTCTGGCCGAGGTGCTTCTTCGCGTGGACTAACAAAAGCGACAGCGCCGCAGGGGTCATCCCGGGAATGCGTGCCGCGCGTGCCAGGGTTGCCGGTTGGTTTTCCGTCAGCTTCTGGCGCAGTTCGTTGGACAGTCCCTCGATGCTGTTGAACGGCAGATCTGAAGGAATGGCCAGCGACTCGTGCCGCCGGATCTTGGCGATCTCGTCTTCTTGCCGCTTGATATAACCCGCGTATTTGGTCTCGATCTCCAACTGCGACAACACCTCGAGGCCGAGCGCCTCATCCGTGGGGTAAATCGCGCCCAAAGACCCTGCATCGACCTCGGGACGGCGCAACAGCTCAAGTACGTTGGTGTCTTTGTTGATCTGCACCCCCAGGACGCTTTGTACCTCCTGGGCCCGCGTCGAGCCGTAAATCAGGCGGTCTTCGGTGAGCCTGCTCCGGGCGCGCGCCAAGCGCTCCTGGCCGGCCTCGAAGTGCGCGAGGCGACCCTTACCCACCACCCCAAGCTCGGCGCCCAACGCGGTCAGGCGCTGATCCGCGTTATCCTGGCGCAGGCGCAGCCTGAACTCCGCACGACTGGTGAACATACGGTAGGGCTCGGACGTACCGAGGCTGATCAGGTCATCGATCATCACACCGATGTAGGCTTCGTCGCGGCGTGGCTCCCAGACGGACAGGCCGGCCACCCTGCGCGCCGCATTGAGACCCGCCAGCAATCCTTGGGCGCCGGCTTCTTCGTAACCCGTGGTCCCATTTATTTGCCCGGCAAAGAACAAGCCCTCCAACGCTTTGGTCTCCAGTGAATACTGCAGATCGCGTGGATCAAAGTAGTCGTATTCGATCGCATAACCCGGCCGAGAGATATGCGCCCGCTCGAAACCGGTGATCGAACGCACAAATTCGAGCTGCACATCGAACGGCAGGCTGGTGGAGATGCCGTTGGGATAGAGCTCGGTGGTGTTGAGGCCTTCCGGCTCGATGAAGATCTGGTGCGACAGCTTGTCAGCAAAGCGCACCACCTTGTCCTCGATGCTCGGACAGTAGCGCGGTCCGACGCCCTCGATGTTGCCGCTGTACATGGCGGAGCGCTCGAGGTTGTTGCGGATCACCGCGTGGGTGGCCTCGTTGGTGTGGGTGATGTGGCAGTGCACCTGATGCGGATGATCATCGATGGTACTCAGGCGCGACATCACCGGACGCGGCTCATCACCCGGCTGGGCTTCGAGCTGCGCAAAATCCACGCTGCGCCCGTCGATCCGCGGCGGCGTGCCGGTCTTCAAGCGTCCCACGCGAAAGGGCAGGGCGCGCAGGCGTTCGGCCAGCGCGATCGATGGCGCATCCCCAGCCCGTCCACCCGCTTGTTGTTGATCGCCGACGTGGATCACACCGCCGAGGAAAGTCCCGGTGGTGAGCACCACCGCGCCGGCACGGAAGCTCAACCCCATCTGGGTCACAACCCCGGCCACCGTGTCCCCTTCGACGATCAGGTCGGTAACGGACTGCTGGAAAATATACAGATTGTCCTGGTGCTCGAGCAGGTTCCGCACAGCGTTTTTGTAGAGCGCCCGATCCGCCTGAGCGCGGGTTGCACGCACCGCCGGACCTTTGGAGGCGTTGAGTACTTTGAAGTGGATACCCGCACGATCGGCCGCCTGCGCCATCACGCCATCAAGGGCATCAATTTCTGCGACCAGATGGCTCTTGCCGATCCCGCCGATCGCCGGATTACACGACATTTGCCCGATGGTCTCGACACTCTGGGTCAGCAACAGGGTGCGCGCGCCGGCACGGGCCGCCGCCGCACAGGCTTCGGTGCCAGCGTGTCCACCGCCGATGACGATCACATCAAAACTGTCAGGATATTGCATAACGTAGACCCCACGGTCAGGGCGGCAAAATGCGGGCGCCAAGTATAGAGCCCGAGCACCGTAATGGAAGGCCGCCCGGCACGCGAATTGACATCGCGGGAGGTGGAGGGACCTCTTTCCGAGCGGGAAGCGCGCCGGAAGTTTGATGTGCAAGGAAAAATAGGCGCTGGCTTGCGCCGTACATGCAATCATTAGGTTGCGATTTTCGGTGGCGCAAATCCGCGCGAGCCCCCCGGATTATCGGTCCGCAGGACAGGCACCTTCTGCATCCAAAAAACGATCAAGCTCAGCTCCCCGCAGCGCATTGGGTGCTGACCCGCCGAGCCGGCAAGCTCCCCTTACTTGCCGATACAGAACTCGCTGAAAATTTTGCCCAGGAGATCATCCGGGGTCACCGTACCGGTGATTTCACCAAGACGATCCTGGGCTAGGCGCATCTCTTCGGCGACAAACTCGACCCCTATCGCGGAGGTACCGGCAAGCAGTTGCTGGAGCTGTTGCGTCGCCGCCTGCAGGTGCTCATCGGCTTGTTGCAAGGCCTCAACGTGCCGTGCCCGGGCGGTGAAGGGGGCATCGCCGGGTACGCCGAGAGATTCGATGAGCCGCGTTTTGAGTGGCGCCATCCCCACGTCGTCTTTGACCGAGATCGGCACCAACGCACCCCAGCGGGAGTGGACAGTCGGCACGGCGGTCGCATCCACCAAATCAATTTTGTTCACCACGCACAAGACTTGCTGTTGATCGCTGAGCGTCAGATCCGCCAGCAGCTCATCCGCCTCTTGCTGCCAGTCCGACCGACCGGCTACCAAACCTTGGGCATCGAGCAGCAGCACAATCACGTCGGCCGAGCGAGCCTGGGCCTGAGCGCGGGCCACCCCGATGCGTTCGACATCATCCAGGGTCGCGCGGATCCCCGCGGTATCGATAATACGCACCGGCAAACCGTCGAGCACCAAATCCACCTTCAACAGATCCCGGGTGGTCCCGGGAATGTCTGTGACGATGGCCGTCTCCTCACCGGACAGCACATTCAACAGGCTCGACTTGCCGACGTTCGGGGCGCCCAGCAGGATCAGCGTAGCCCCATCGGCCAGTCGCTGGCCGCTCTGCGCATCTGCCAACAAAGCTTGCAGTTGGGTCGCCATGTCGGCCAATGCTATGTTGATGCCCGCCTCATTGACCACATCGACTTCTTCGTCAGGAAAATCCAACGCCGCCTCAAGCAGTAGGCGCTGACGGGTCAAGGTGTCCACCAGCGTGTGCACCCGTCGAGAAAATACGCCTTGCAGAGAAGCGGTTGCCGCCCGCGCCGCTGCCGCACTGGTGCTGGCGATGAGATCCGCCACCGCCTCGGCCTGAGCCAGATCGAGTTTGCCATGCAGGAACGCTCGCTCGCTGAATTCACCAGGGCGCGCCAGACGTGCACCCAGCGCGCACACACGGCGCTGCAGTTGGGCCATGACCACCGGGCTACCGTGACCGTGCAGCTCCACGACGTCCTCGCCGGTGAACGAGGCAGGGCCGGGGAAAAACAGCGCGAGGCCGCGGTCGATGATCACATCATCTGTGTCCTGAAAGGGGACGTAATGCGCCTGGCGGGGGTCCAGTTGGCGCCCACACAGGCGTGCGGCCAGATCCGCCGCCCCGGGACCGGACAAACGCACGATCCCGATTCCACCCTGCCCGGGTGGCGTTGCCACGGCAGCAATCAGGTCTTGCTGCACGGCGGCTGAGGTCATCCCTTGGCGCCAGCCGCCTGAGCTTTTTCGACCTGTTTGTACACAAATTGCTGTTGCGCGACCGACAAGATGTTATTCACCAGCCAGTAGAGCACCAGACCCGCGGGGAAGAACAGGAACAGCACCGTGAACATGATCGGCATCATCTTCATCATGCGCACCTGCATGGGATCGCCCACCTGAGGGTTTAGGGTCTGCATGTAGTACATGCTGCCGCCCATCAACAGCGGCAGAATGAAGTAGGGATCCATCACCGCCAAATCTTCGATCCAGCCGAAAAATGGCGCCTGGCGCAACTCCACCGATTCGAATAGTACCCAATACAGAGCGATGAAGATCGGCATCGGCAACAACATCGGCAGACAGCCGCCCAGTGGGTTGGCGTTCTCCTTCTTGTACAACGCCATCATCTCGCGGGAGAGTTTTTCCCGATCATTGCCGTAGCGCTCCTGCAGACGCTTCATCGCGGGAGCAACCCGACGCATGTTGGCCATGGATTTATAGCCTGCCGCGGACAGCGGATATAGTGCGGCCTTCACCACCACGGTCAGGAGAATGATGGCCAACCCCCAGTTGCCGACCAGGCCGTGCAGCCAATCGAGAATGGCGAACAGCGGCACCGCCAGCCACCACAGGAAACCGTAGTCCACGGTGAGGTTCAGATTGGGAGAGATGTCCTCCAGACGCTTCTGATCTTTGGGGCCGGCATAGAATTGGCTGTGCCACTCACCCACTTCACCGGGTTGGATAGCTCTGCTCTTAGCCGCATAGCTGAAGCGGTACAGGCCGTCGCGGCCCCGGCGCGCGTCGTAGTCATGGACCTGATCTGCGGGCGGGATCCACGCCGAGACAAAATAATGCTGCAAAAACGCGACCCAACCGCCCTGGATATTCTCATCGCGAATCGAGCCCTCATCTTCGATGTCTTCGAAATCGATCTTCTTGTAGCGTTCTTCCGGTGTGGTCACAGCCGCGCCGACGTAGGGCTGAGGCGCCAGTGCAAAAGATTCATCCGTGGGCGGGGATTTGGCGTCGCGGCGGATCTGCGCAAACATCGCCATGTGCTTGGGGGTACTCGAAGCGTTCTTTACCGCATAGCGCACATCCACCAGGTGGTCATCGCCGCGAAACGTGAAGATCTTGGTGACATCCACATCCTCATTGCGGTAGGTCAGGACCACATCCACCGTGTCACCTTCGAGCACATCATAGTGCATCATCGCTGGCTGATAGCGCGGACGACCTTTGACATGGGTACCATCCTTGCCGGCGAGACCGCTCTCCGCCACATAGGTATGGGTCGCATTGCGCTCCAGCAACAGATAGGGGATGTCGGGGTGCTCGAGATCGATCGGGAAGCTGGGCAGCTGGACCCGCACGATATTGCCCCCGAGCGTGTCGATCCAGACTTTCAGCGTGGGGGTAAACACCGTGACCAATGAACTGCTCTCGGTGGCGACGGCGCTCTCGGTCTCAACCACTTCAGTCTCACCGTCAGCGACCACGGGGATGTCCGGGTTTTCGCCCACCTCAGCGATGGTCGGGACATCCATGGTGGGCGGTGTCACCGCAGCGGGTGCGTCGGTCAACGGCGCCGCCGAATAAGTCGGCACCTCTTTGGCGGCCTGCATGTCATCATTCCAGGCCAGGATCATCAAATACGCGGTGGCTGCCAGGCCGATCAACAGGACGATGCGGGTGACTTCGGGCGGCAACATAGAACTTCCTAAATTTGTGTGGGCTTAACGGTTGGGCGGTCAGCCGCGGTGGTGATCCGCGGCGCAGCGCGCCTCGGGCACGGGGTCCACCCCCCCGGCATGCCAGGGATGGCAGCGTCCAATCCGACCCAGCGCCAGGTACATGCCGCGCCAAGGACCGTGCTGGCGTAAGGCTTCCATCGCATACTGCGAACAGGTCGGGTAGAAGCGACACTGGCGGCCAATCCACGGACTGAGGGTGAGCTGATAGCCACGTATTAGACCGACCAGGCAATATGCCAGGAGAGTGTTTAGTTTATGCATGAGCTGCATCCATCAAGTCCCGCTATTGGTCGCCCTGTCCGCGGCAACCAGTTGCTGCCACATATCCTGCAATCGCGCGCACAACACCTCATCTTCGATCGGCGCGAACACCTGGACGACCACATCGTAGTCCGGCAGTTGTGCCTGATACTGGCGGAACTGCTCCCGGATCAGTCGTTTGATGCGATTGCGCCGCACCGCCAGGCGATTACCTTTCTTAGGGATGATCAAGCCCAAACGCGCGGCGCACATTCTATTCTTTCTCGCGCGGATACGTAATGGCCCAGCCGACAGATTTATCTGCGGGCCGCGCAACACGTCGGTAGATTCTTGTGCACGCAGCATGCGCGCATTTTTGGGGAAACGGCTCATCTGCTGGCGGCGCACCTGCCGGTGCTGCCCGGACGCGCCGGCGCGTGACGTCTAGACCGCCAGGCGCTTACGGCCTTTCGCGCGGCGGGCCGCGAGGACTTTGCGCCCACCCTTAGTCGCCATACGAGCACGGAACCCATGGGTGCGCTTACGCTTCAGGTTACTGGGTTGAAAAGTTCTTTTCATAACCACTTATCTCTGGCGACAATCGAAGGGTGCGCGATTTTATGTACAGTCCCCGTGGCTGTCAAATAGTAAGATTTATCTAATAAAGAATTTGTTATTGTTACTTATTGTAGGCGCAAATTGCTGTGCATAGATGGTCGAAAGTGAACCGCGACAACGACTTACATCTCGCACAACCTTGTGGAAAAGGCTTGGGTTAGCTGCGGTTATTTGCCTGACGTTTTGTGGGTAAATCGCCCGCCTTAACTTATCCACAGGTTCTCCAAAAAACCGTGCACAAAGTGTGTTTAGCGTGCACGCTGGAGAAAAAATAAGTTTCCCCGCTAAACGCTTGAATTTCCTACGGTCTAAAAAAAACTCGCAGTTTTTTCAAATCGGAGCGTAGCTATTTCTATAAGCTTAGGATTAAATGCAC
>JBCCHL010000142.1:0-12259 GCA_039028775.1 Pseudomonadota bacterium
CGACAAGATTGTCGGCCCCGGCAATGCCTATGTGGCCAGCGCCAAACGCCAGGTCTTCGGCCAGGTCGGGATCGACGTGATCGCCGGTCCGAGCGAAGTGCTGGTGCTCGCCGATGGCAGCAGCGATCCCGAATGGACCGCCTTGGACCTCTTCTCTCAGGCCGAACACGATGAAGCCGCGCAAGCGCTGCTGATCTCTCCCGATGCCGATTTTCTGGCCGCGGTAGAAGCACAGATGGCGCAACTCCTGCCCCGGCAGCCGCGCGCTGCGGTGATCGCAGCGTCCCTGCAGGCGCGGGGTGGGCTGATCAAGGTGGTGGACATGGCGCAGGCCGTGGTGCTGGCGAACCAGGTGGCGGCAGAACATCTGGAGCTGCACGTCGCGGATCCGGACCTCTATCTGGACGACATTCGCCACGCGGGCGCCATCTTCTGTGGTGCGCATGCGGGCGAGACCCTGGGTGACTATGTGGCGGGGCCTTCGCACGTGCTGCCAACCTTTGGCACCGCGCGCTTCGCCTCACCGCTGGGGGTCTACGATTTCTGCAAGCGCAGTTCGATCATCCGCCTGTCCCCCTCGGGCGCAGCGGAACTGGCGGATATTGCCGTGCCGCTCGCCACCAGTGAGGGACTGCACGCCCATGCCCAGGCGGCTGCGGTGCGTGCCGCCGCGTTGAACAATCCCTCCACGAACGACTAACACCCACAGCTGAGGCGCGCATGACCACCCAGTTTCCCCAAGCCTTGCAGCCGCTGAATAACCTGTTGGAACCGCTGATCAGGCTCGGCTTTGCCGCGCCCCTCAACCTGACGCCGGGGCTTGTGGTCCTGGAGGTGAGAGGACGCAAGTCCGGGCGGCTACGCAGTCTGCCGCTCGTGGCCTACCTCGCCTACCCCTATGTGGTGTTAGGCACGGTGCGCAGCGCCTCGCAGTGGATCAAGAACCTGCAGGCAGAGTCCGAGCCGCACATCTGGATCTGGGGTCGCAGGTTTGCTCTGCACAAAGAGTTTGTCAGCGAGCATGTGATCGCCGGCCGTCTTGCGCATGCCGTACCCGGGCATGAATGACGTTGTCGACCACAATCGGGCGGCGTGGGACGCGCAATCGAACAGCGGCGAAAGCGAGTGGTGTGAGCCGGTCTCGCCGGCGGAAATCGCGCGCGCCCGGGCGGATGACTGGGAGCTGATCCTTACGCCGGTGCGAGGTGTACCTCGCAGTTGGTTCGGCGGTCCCGTGGCGGACCAGCGGATCCTCTGCCTGGCATCGGGTGGAGGCCAGCAGGCGCCCCTCTTGGCCGCTGCTGGGGCGCGGGTGACGAGCTTTGACAACTCTCCCGCGCAGCTGGAGAAAGATGATCTGGTAGCGCGCCGGGAAGGGCTCGATATCGAGTTGCAGCAGGGCGATATGGCCGATCTCTCGAGATTTGCGGATGGGTCTTTCGATCTTATTTTTCACCCGGTGTCCAATGTGTTCGCCGAGGCGCTCGAGCCCGTATGGCGTGAGTGTTATCGCGTGCTGGCGGAGCCGGGCCGCCTGCTGTCTGGGTTCATGAACCCAGACTTTTTCTTGTTCGATCACGATGCTCTGGAGCGCGGTGCACAGATGGTGGTTACCTACCGGCTACCGTTCGCCGACAACAAAGACCTGCCTGCCGCAGAGTTGGCCGGGCGGCGCGAACGGCTGGAGGCGCTGGAATTCAGTCATAGTCTGGATGCGCAGATCGGCGGGCAGATCGCCGCCGGTTTCAACCTAGCGGGGTTTTATGAGGATCGTTGGAGCGACGCCGCCACGCCGCTCAATGTGTACATGCCCACCTCCATGGCGACCCTGGCACTGAAGCAGGGCTGAGCAAACGTCTGTCAGCGTGCGGGCAACTCCGTGGCGATCGCGCTTGCCAGGAAACGCTGATTGTCGCGCATCACCTCCACCTCGATCGGGTCACCCGGAGGGGTCTTGGCGATCAGCTGGGTGATCCGGTAGGCGTTGCTGGCCGGCACGCCGTTGATGCTGAGCACCGTATCGCCGGGGGCTATGCCTGCCCGCTGCGCGGGGCCATTGTGGCTCACCTGGGTGACGTACAGACCCTGAGGGCCCTGGGGCAACGGCTGAGGGGTGAGGCTGATGCCCAACCAGCCACGGATGACCCGACCGTGGTTGATGATCTGCTCCATCACGTACAGCGCGATGTCCGCCGGAATCGCAAAGCCGATGCCGTCGGAGCCACCTGACTGGGTGTAGATCATGGTGTTGATGCCGAGCAAGCGACCCTGGTAATCGATGAGCGCACCGCCGGAGTTACCCGGGCTGATCGCCGCATCGGTCTGGATGAAGTCATCGTAGGGGCTGTCGGTGATCACCGTCCGGGCGAAGGCGGAGATGATGCCTTGGGAGACGCTGTGACCCAGTCCGAAGGGGTTGCCGATGGCGAGCGCGATGTCCCCCACCCGCGGCTGGTCGCCATTCAGCTGCGGGATGACGGGCAGGCCGCGCCCTTCGATCTGCAACACCGCCAGATCCGTGTGAATGTCTGAACCGATCACGCGTGCGGTCGTCGCCTGGTTGTTGGCGAACATCACCAGAATCTCATCCGCTTGCGCGACCACGTGATGGTTGGTCAGCACCAGGCCGTCCTCGCGCATGATGACACCGGAGCCCAGGGCGTTCTGCACCTGTCCCTGATCGGGAAAGGCTTCGCATAGGCGCCGGAAGCGTGGATCGCGGCACATCTGCTCGCGCCGGGTCACCTTGGTGGTATAGATATTGACCACCGCGGGTGCCGCATGGGCGACCGCAGCGCCGAAGCCTGGTCGATCGTCGGCCTCGACCGGGTTGAGCGCGATGATGCCGAAGCCCACCACCGCGCCGATCAGGGCGGGGATCACGATGAACCGCGTGAGTTGTTGCATTGCGAATTCTCGAATCTGAAGTTAATCTGCGCCGCCGCGCGGCGACCATAACTTACCTAACGTTTGTTGTTGCTCTGTTGCTGCGTTTGATGTGCGGGATGGCGTTGCGTGCGCTGTCCCTGTACGGCGCAAGGAAACCGGCCAATCGAGGCATCAGTGGCATGACCGGATCGACTCCGCTGCAAGTGTATAACGAAAAGCTCGCCATCGGTGAGTTGCAGGCGGATGCGGCGCAGGCACAAGTGATTGCCAAGCTGTCCGATCTCTATACCCGGCTCGCCGCGCGCGAGCAGGCCGGCGGTCTGCGCCAGGTCTGGCAACGCCTGCGCGGCGCCGCGCCGACTCCGGTCAGCGGCTTGTATCTCTGGGGTGGGGTGGGTCGCGGGAAGACCATGCTGGTAGACATGTTTTATGACTGCCTGCCCGAAGACGATCGCCTGCGGGTGCACTTTCATCGCTTTATGCGCCGGGTGCACGACCGCTTGGGTCACTACTCCGGCGTAGCCAACCCGCTGACCAAGGTGGCGGACGAGTTTGCCGCGCAGAGCTCGGTGCTGTGTTTCGATGAATTTTTTGTGTCCGATATCGGTGATGCGATGATCCTCGCCGAGACGTTGGGCGCGCTGTTCGAGCGTGGTGTGACCCTGGTCGCCACGTCCAACGTGGAACCCAGGCACCTCTACGAGAACGGCTTGCAACGGCGACGCTTCCTTCCCGCCATCGACTTGCTCTACGCCCATACGGAGGTTTTTCACGTTGACGCCGGCCTCGATTTTCGCCTGCGCGCGCTGCAGCAGGCGGAGATCTACCACTGGCCGCTGGATGCCGAGGCGAATGAGAGTCTGGCGCGCAGCTTTGCGGCGCTGGCGCCCCAGACCCCCAGAGAAGGCGAGATCCTGATCGTCGAAGGTCGCGAGATCGCCTCGATCATGGTCGCGGACGATGTGGTGTGGTTTGACTTTGCGGCGTTGTGCGAAGGCCCGCGCAGTCAGAACGACTACATCGAGTTGGCGATGATCTACCATGCCGTGCTGTTGAGCGATGTCCCCGTGTTGACGGTGAGTAACGAAAACGCCGCGCGGCGCTTCATCAGCCTGGTCGACGAGTTCTACGATCATGGGGTAAAGCTGATTATCAGCGCCGCGGCGGATATCCCCGATCTGTATCAGGGTGAACGGCTGCGGTTTGAGTTTGAACGCACCGTCAGCCGGCTGTTGGAGATGCAGTCCGAAGATTACCTCGCGGGTTCGCACCGGGCTGGGATGGGGCGTCGGGAGTAGGTCCAGCCGGACTTGTGGGCGTGCACCAACCGGCCTCGAGCCGGCTGCGGCTCACGGCGTGCAAAGCCGCTTCCCGTGCGGTCCAAGCCGGGTGGGACAGGCCCGTGTGGCGGGCTTTGGACCCCAGCACCTGGGTTCGAATTGGCGGTTGTAATGGCCTATACGCTCCTATAACATTCGCGCTCCCAAAATTCCGGTCCGCTGATCGGGGTGCTTTGCCGGGTGGTCGACTGCTCCAGCTGCAAAATGTGATGCACGCGACCGGAATCCCGGCGACGGCGCAGAGCCGGTTGCTGATGGCGTCTATGCAGACAAATCAGCCTCCAGCCCGGCATCGGTACTCAACAGCGGCGGCGCGCATGAAGAGGCAAACATGAAAACCGTAAGTACACGGCCCCAGGACGTACAGAGAAGCTGGTGGGTGGTCGACGCCGAAAACCAGACGCTGGGTCGTCTGGCGACGGAAATCGCGCGGCGTCTGCGCGGTAAGCACAAGCCGGAATACACGCCCCACGTCGACACGGGTGATTACATCGTGGTCGTCAACGCGGAGAAAGTGCGGGTCACGGGCAACAAAGAAAACGGCAAGCTGTACTGGCGTCACACCGGTTATCCCGGCGGTATCAAGGGCACCAAGTTGGGTGATATGCGCGAGCAGCACCCGGAGCGCATTATCGAGATTGCGGTCAAGGGCATGCTGCCGAAGAATCCGCTGGGTCGAGCGATGTACCGCAAGCTTAAGGTCTATGCCGGCACCGTCCATCCCCACGCCGCGCAACAACCCGCTACTCTGGAGCTGTAACATGGCTGATTCAAATTACGGTACCGGACGACGTAAGACCGCCACCGCGCGGGTATTCATCGCTCCGGGCAGTGGCAATATCACGGTCAATGCCCAGCCCCTGGACAACTTTTTTGGGCGTGAGACCTCTCGCATGGTCGTGCGCCAGCCCCTCGAGGTTGCTGAGATGACCGACAAGCTCGATCTCAAGGTCACCGTCGCCGGTGGCGGTGCATCCGGTCAGGCTGGTGCGATTCGTCACGGAATCGCCCGCGCGCTGGTCGACTACGATGAGAGTCTACGCAGCCCGATGCGAGCGGCAGGTTTTCTCACCCGCGATGCCCGCGAAGTAGAGCGTAAGAAAGTGGGTTTGCGCAAAGCCCGCAAGCGCCCGCAGTTCTCTAAGCGCTGATACGCGTTGTCCTGCGCCGGTAACTGCCGGTGCATCGCCCGATTCCACTTGTGGACGCCGTCTACAATGGCGTTTTTGTGCCTGGGACCGATGACTTGTTACACCGTCCAACCGCTAAATTCGGGATGTACGTAAACCATGTTTTGGCTTGCTTGTGCTACACTGTTCCCGTTTGGTACCAGTCTTGTTTTTCTCAGCTATCCTCATTGGATAGAACAATCAGCCCAATGTCAGCCTTTCACCAAGGTTTGCTTGGGCTGACATGTTTGTGGGGTCTGTGCGCGCGCAATCCGTGGGTGCGGATGTGCAGCTGCCGGACGCGTAGAAGCGTGCGGTGGACAGATGCAGATTCGGGAAACATCTGCTACGTGGTGCTGACTTTGGGCGCTTTGCGGAGCTAAGGCGGGTTGCCGATAAGGAGAATGACAAGTAACACGGCGGATCGATGTAAGTGGTTGGGGTGAGTCACCCCGGAGCATGATCCGATCGTGGTGTTGCGAGGGTTTGCGCCCCGGAAATCCTGGGTATAGGAGCCGGGAAAAGCCGCTTGCGCCAGGTGTGGGCGTCGCGTGGTGGGGCGCTCAATGCGGACACGCCTGTGGACAGAGCAACTGTGCTCGCTGCGTTGGACGCAGAAGTGGATTAGGACAAAAGGGTGCAAGCCGCTTGTTCGGAGTGGACAGATGATAAGAGAACTGATTTGGAGCATGATGCCTTGAGTGACGCTGACGTAAGTCATGATGATTCCGGCGGTGCCACAGAGCACGAGGTCAATACTTCGCGCCGGTATTTTCTGATCGGGGCAACTTCGGTGGCCGCAGGGGTCGGTGCGGTGGGTGCTGCAGTTCCCTTCGTGCAATATTGGAATCCCAGTGCTAAGGCCAAAGCGCTTGGTGCCCCGGTCAGGATAGACATTTCCAAGCTGGCTCCCGGTGAGATGCTCTCGCCGATCCAATCCTGGCGCGGTAAACCGATCTTCGTGATCTACCGGGATGCGGAAGCCGTCTCCCGGCTGGAAAGCAATATCGGCCATCTTGCAGACCCGGGTTCCGCCCGGCCCATGCAGCCCGACTATGCGGCGAATCCGACGCGCTCGACCCGCCCGGAGATCGGCATCTACATCGGTATCTGTACCCACCTCGGATGTTCGCCGAAGCTGGTTGTCGCGGACAATTATGCGGATGCGCCAGACGGCGGTTTTTTCTGCCCGTGCCACGGTTCGCGCTTCGATCTGGCAGGTCGTGTCGGTACCGGTTTCCCGGCGCCGGACAATCTCGAAGTACCGCCTCACTCGTTTATCGACGACAACACCATCATCATCGGTGAGGAGGGCTCCGCATAATGGCTACGCCACAGTCTTCAGACAATAAGGTCGCCACGGTTTGGACCGATTTTATGGGCTGGGTGGATGCGCGTTTTCCGGCGACGGAAACGTTCGAATACCACATGTCCAGGTACTACGCGCCGAAGAATTTCAACTTCTGGTATTACTTCGGTGTGCTCTCAATCCTCATGCTCGTCAATCAGATTGTCACCGGCATCTGGTTGACCATGAGTTACAACCCCGGCGATGCGTTTGCCTCGCTTGAGTACATCATGCGCGATGTGGAATACGGCTGGTTGATCCGTTATCTGCACTCCACCGGCGCATCGTTCTTTTTTATCGTCGTCTACATGCACATGTATCGCGCGTTGATGTACGGGTCATACCGAGGGCCGCGAGAGCTCCTGTGGCTGATCGGCATGGCGATCTTCATCGCCTTGATGGCGGAAGGGTTCTTCGGCTACGTACTGCCCTGGGGCAACATGTCCTACTGGGGGGCACAGGTCATCGTCTCCCTGGCGGGGGCGGTGCCGGTGATCGGTCCGGACTTGATCGAATGGGTACGCGGCGACTTCCTGATTTCCGAGGCGACGCTGAACCGCTTCTTCGCGTTACACGTCATCGCACTGCCGCTGGTGCTGGTGATCCTTGTGTTTGTGCACCTGGTAGCGCTGCACCATGTGGGTTCCAATAACCCGGACGGCATTGAGATCAAGAAAAATAAGGGCTCAGACGGCATCCCGGTCGACGGTATCGCCTTCCATCCCTACTACACCGTGCATGACATACATGCCATGGTGGTGTTTCTATTCATTTTCTGCGCGGCGGTGTTCTTCGCGCCGGAGATGGGCGGCTACTTTATCGAGAAGCCCAACTTCGAGATTGCGGATCCGCTCAAGACGCCGGATCTGATCGCCCCCGTGTGGTACTACACACCGTTCTACTCCATGCTCCGGGCCTCGACGTATCCACTCTTCGGCGTGGACGCCAAGTTCTGGGGACTGGTCGTGATGGCCGGCGCGATCATCATCCCAGCGGTGCTGCCCTGGCTCGATCGCAGCCCGGTCAGGTCCATGCGCTACAAAGGCGTGTGGTCGAAAGCCATGTTGGCGGCTTTTATCGTCAGTTTCTTCATCCTGGGATACCTCGGCACCAAGGCGCCGACCGATGGGCGCACAGCGCTCGCCCTGTTCTGCACGCTGTTCTACTTCGCGTACTTTGTGCTCATGCCCTGGTATACGCGGACAGAGAAGACCAAGCCCGAACCGGAACGGGTGACGATGCGATGAAAGTCGTGAAGAAAATACTCCTGTTGACGTTCGTCCTGACGCCGGTCTCGGTGTTTGCCGCATCTGCTGAAATCGACTGGGATATGGAGGCGTTTGAAGGCGACCTGGAAAATTTGCCCAGCCTGCAGAACGGCATGCGCCTCTACATGAACTATTGCATCGGTTGCCACAGCCTGAAATATCAGCGCTATGAGCGCACCGTGGATGACTTTGGTATCCCGCATGACCTCGCACTGCAGAATCTGGTGTTCAGCGGGCAGAAAATCGGTGAGTTGATGACCACCGCCATGGACCCTGTGCAGGCCAAGAATTGGTTTGGTGCTGCGCCCCCGGATCTGACCATGGTCACCCGAGTACGTGGTACCGAGTGGCTCTACAACTACCTGAAGACATTCTACGTCGATGACACGCGCCCATTCGGTGTGAACAACAAGGTATTCGAAAACGTGGGCATGCCCAACGTGCTGGTAGACCTGCAGGGCGTGCAGCGCGAAGGGTGCATCCAGGTGCCGAAGATCGCCGAGAATGGCGGCGAGATGCGCGATCCGCTGATCCAGGGCAAAACCATCACCGAAGAAAGTTGTGGTGAGCTGTACATCGAGGAAGGCACGGGTGTGTACAACGCGGAAGAATTCGATCAGGCGGTGTACGATCTGACCAACTTCCTCGACTACGTCGGGGAGCCTACCCGCTTGGATCGCCAGCGTATCGGTATATCCGTGCTGCTGTTCCTCATCATCCTGGGCTGCTTCACGTATCTGCTGAATCGTGAGTTCTGGAAAGACGTACACTGACCGTCGCAGAGCCAAGGGTCGCGCAGTGTGTGGTCCTTGCACCTCGTTGGTTTCTCATTGGATGCGCCAAGTGTGAACCCCGGGGCAGACACAGCAGCTGTGCGTCCGCGAAGATAGTGTTGTCGTGCTGTGCGAATGTCGCTCACGCGGGGCGAAGGGCTCTTGCTTGAGCTGCGGGGGATGCGCGCAGGAAAGCGCGAACGCAGGCTGTACAAAGTTCAGGATGTACACGCAGGCGCTACGCGCGCGTAAGATAAGAGATATTCGCTTCAGGATGTGCGATATGAGCGTGCGCTGCCAGGCAGAGCGCGCGCTGCGAAAGACTGACGAACCAGTTTAAATAAAATAAGGGGTATGCGAGGTGGGGGCACATGCACACCGCGTCCGAGCGCTACTCTTGTTAGGGGCCAGGCTATGAGTGTTGTCACAAAAAGATCTTCTATGACATTGTTTTCCGACGCCCGCGATCACTATTCGCATCGCGTCCGTATGGTATTGGCAGAGAAAGGGGTCACCGTCGATATCATCGATGTCGACCCGAACAAGAAGCCTGATGACCTGGGTGAAATCAATCCCTACAACAGCTTGCCCACGTTGCTCGATCGCGATCTGGTCCTCTACGAGGCCAACGTGATCATGGAGTATCTGGACGAGCGCTTCCCGCATCCGCCTCTGCTGCCGGTGTATCCGGTGCAACGAGCGCTGTCGCGCCTGTGGATCACCCGGGTGGAGAAGGAGTGGAGCAACAAACTGGATCTGCTCATGGCGGGCAAAGGTCGTGAGACCGTATTGACCAAGGCACGTAAAGAATTGCGCGAGAGCATCATCGCCATCGCACCGATCTTCGGTGAAAAGCCTTACTTCATGAATGAAGAGTTTTCGCTGGTCGACTGTTGTGTGGCGCCGATTTTGTGGCGCCTGAAAGAGGTGGGGATATCGCTGCCGGAGAAGTCGACCCGCCCACTGCTCAAGTACATGCATACCATTTTTGAGCGCGACGCGTTTCGTGCCAGCTTGACCGAGGCAGAAGTGGAGATGCAGGAGTGAAAGCCCAGCGGCCCTACCTGCTGCGGGCCCTGTATCAGTGGCTACTCGATAGCGATGAAATTCCCTACGTGCTGATCGACGCTCAGGTCGAAGGCGTGCAGGTGCCCGAGGAGCACATCCAGGATGGCCAGATCGTGCTGAACATCGGCCCCAGCGCGGTGCGCGATCTGGTCCTGGAAGATCAATTTGTCATGTGTTCGAGCCGGTTCTCAGGCCGCCAGTTCGAGCTGATCCTCCCCATGACCAGCGTGCGTGCCATCTATGGCAAAGACTCCGGGCAAGGCATGGTGTTTCCGGAAGAAGCGATCTACCTCACACCGCCCGCGCAACAGGAAGCGGGTACCTCATTACGCAGAGTGGACCAGGTGGAAGCGCAAGACGCGGCCGAAACCCTCGGTGGTGCAGATGATGCGCCCCCTCAGAGTGCCGATGAAGACGATCAGGCGGGTGATGGGCGCCCGAACTTGAAGCTGGTGTAGCGTTGCGGCGAGCTATTCGCCCTGATATTCGAAGACCTTTACGATTTTCTGTACGCCATAGACGTTGCGCGCAACCTCGGTCGCGCGATCGGCTTCTGCGCGGCTCACCAAACCCATCAGAAACACAGTGCCATTCTCCGTCTGCACCTTGATGCGTGTCCCGTTGACGTCGTCTGCGGCGATCAGCCGGCTCTTGACCTTGGAGGTCAACCAGCCGTCGTTAGAGCGAGCGAAGAATGACGTCGGACCGCCGACGGTCAGTTCGTTGTGGACGCGCTTCACGCGGTTCAAGCCCTGGGTGACCTGACTCGCCTTGGTACGCAATTCCTCCGAGGCCACCTGACCGGCTAACAGCACCAGGCCGTTGTAGGACACAACAACCAGGTGTGACCCTTTGAAGTTCGCATCGGACGCACGAATCTCGCGTTCCACCAAGGTTTCCAACACCGTATCGTCGATGACAACGCCGGGTGTGCGGCCGCCGGTGGTGCAGGCGCTGAGGGCAAACAGGAACAAACACAGTGTGATCGGACGCAAAGGCAGCAGATGCTTCATAGGGGTTAAGAAATCTGGATATGACAAACCGGAGTTTTAACGCCTGGACGAGTGCTCGTCAATGCGCACGTGTCCGTGCCGTTCAGTTTTTGTTCATATGTGTTCGCATACTTGTTTTATTCTGAGCTCGTCAGATCGAGAGCCTGCTTCGCATACCGGCGCCCAGGTTTACTTTGATCTAAGGGCCGCTTGATCTAGAGGTCAGCATCGAACGCGCCTTGCAACCAATGGGTGGGCCACCAGCGATGATCGAAGGCCACCACATCGAACCGGCAGGGGCATCGCGGGTTGGCGCGTTGCAGATAATGCTGCGCAGCTCGGCGCAACCGTGCCTGTTTACCCGGCGTGATCGAAGCGCTCGCCCCTGCGAACCGGTACGAGGTGCGTAGTCGCACTTCGACGAACACCAGGGTGCCGCCATCGCGCATGATCAGATCGATCTCGCCATAACGACAGCGATAGTTGCTTGCAACCCGTCGCAGACCGCGCAGGCGGAGGTACAGGCTGGCTCGACGCTCCGCCCAGGTTCCGCGCCGCCGCTCAGCGCCTTTCTTGTCGCGCGTCAATCGGTCAAGTCCAGGTGGCGTCGAAAACGCCCCCCTGACTCGAGCCATAGCTGGCCGCTGGCGGCGCTGATGTTCAGATTGGAATCCCGTTGGAGGAGCGGTAGCCAGGTGGCCAGCGCGTAGGCGTCAAACCCCAGCGCGTACAACTCTGCGTAGGATCCCTCGCGCACCCTTAGTGCCTGGACCACATCCTCGTAGTCTGCCCGAGAGACTTGGAGCAGCGGCATTTCCGTGGCTTTGAAGTTACGCATCTGGTCCCGCTGCTCGCCCCGTAGCGCTTGGGAGGTGCTGTATACGGGCAGGTTGTCAGCGAAGTGGAAGCGCAGGGCAGGGATCAGCGCTTGCGACTCCAACTGGGATGTCAGGGCGACCACGGCATCGATGTCCCGTCGGGCGCGGGGCAAAAACTCGAGGTCTTCGCCGAGCACGTTGGCCAAGGCCCGCTTGCGGTCTTCACTTGCGCTCACCTGCATGGCCTGTCCTACCGCCTGGGTCAATTCCCTGGCATCGGTGAATCCGGCGCTCACCAGACTTTGCGCCCAGTTGCTTTGCAGCGTCGTAAACGCCCGTTGTGCCCAGCGCGCCGGCCCGTGGACTACCAGCACGTTTTCCAGGTCCGCGGCCGCCATGTGGGTGACCAGGGAAGCGGCTTCATCTTCGATGGCGATACCAAACTGGAACGGGCCACCCGGCACCGGTTTGGCATTGAGTTCATCGAGGTAGTTCAGTACCAGGCGAGGCTGCGGCGCCGCCGCGGTCAATGCGGCAAATTCTGTGGCAGTGGCTTTGAGTAACGGGCCGACAAACGCATCCACGCCATCGATA
>JBCCHL010000143.1:0-11997 GCA_039028775.1 Pseudomonadota bacterium
CTTGAACAGGTTGATGCGGAACCCGAATCTGCACCGGTTGCGCGGGACTCGCTGGTTGCACGCGCAGCGGCGGTCGCGCTCGAACCTCGCGTAAGCGAAGCACCGGACTCGGAGCAGCCGCGGGAACCCGTTGTCTCGGCGGCGATGGAAGTCCACGCGGACGCTGCTCGCGCTGCGTCGGAGGCTGGCGGCGCGACGCGGCTGCAGGATTTTCTCAGTGAAGACGATGACTTCCTGGCCTATGAGGAGCCGCCACGGCGGTCTTACTTCACCTACGTGCTGATCGTCCTGGCCGCCCTGGTGCTGCCCGCCCAGATCGCGTGGTTGCAGTTTGATTCCTGGTCCAAGGATCTGCGCTTCCGACCCTACTACGCCCAGGCGTGCGCGTTGCTGGGTTGCGAGTTACCTGTCATGCGGGATGTCGGTCAGATCGAGCGGCGTGAGTTTCATATGCGCTTCCATCCCGACGCCGAGGATGCGCTGGTATTCGATATCCTGCTCGTCAACCGGGCGCCGTTTGCACAGCCGTATCCGATCATCGAACTGGTCGCCACCACCGAGCGAGGCCATCTGGTCGCGGGCCGACGCTTCAAGCCCGAGGAGTATCTACACGGCGAGGTCAAAGCTCAGAGCCTTATGCAACCCCGTACGCCCACGCATGTTTCGCTGGAGATCGCGCGTCCTGAGCATCCCAATCTGGAATTCAGTGCGGTGCTGCGCTGAGCAGCCCGACTGCGCACGACGCGAGAGAAGCGCCAGACGCAAAACGCGGTAAACGGTTTCAGCTTTGCGCGGCAACGCTGTATCATGCGCGCTTTGGCGAACCCAGATCCCCTCTTGCGTATCGGCCCCTATACAACTCGCAACAACTTTGCTCTGGCACCTATGGCGGGTTTGACGGATGTGCCTTTCCGCGCGATCGCCTGGGAGATGGGCGCAGGCTACATGGTGAGCGAGATGCTCGGCAGCAAGGCGGCGCTATGGGATACCGGTAAGAGCCGTGCCAGACGTGTGCAGGTGCCTGGCGTTGATCCTGTCGCGGTGCAGATCGCGGGTACCGAGCCTGAAGTGATGGCCGAGGCAGCACGCCGGCACTGCGATGAAGGTGCTCAGATCATCGACCTCAATTTTGGCTGCCCGGCCAAGAAAGTCTGTCGCAAAGCGGCGGGTTCCGCGATGCTGGCCGACCTCGATACGATGGCCCGGATTGTGGAAGCCTGTGCCGGTGCGGTCGACGCCCCGGTGACCGTCAAAACCCGTATCGGTCTCGAAGCGGACGACCTCATCGGCCTGCAAGCCGCGCGCGCGGTTGTCGATGCAGGCGCGCAGATGGTGGTGCTGCATGGCCGCACGCGTGCGCAGAAGTTTACCGGGTCGGCGGACCATGCGCCGGCGCGTCGCATCACCGGCCAGCTCTCCGTTCCAGTGCTTGTTAACGGCGATATCGTGGATGCACCGAGTGCCGCGCGAGCGATGTCGCAGAGTGGCGCGGACGGCGTGATGATCGGTCGCGGCGCGATGGGACAACCCTGGCTGTTCCGCGCCCTGCGCGGTGGCGCGGATCTGAGCCTGGCGGAAAAACTCGACGTGATGTTGCGCCACATTCGCAGTACTCATGAATTTTATGGTGCACCGCAAGGTGTGCGCATCGCGCGCAAGCATATCGAAGCTTACATCGCACTCCTGCTCGCCGATTGGCCTGCGGAGCACTTGCGCGATCATCTGCGTCGAGGTCATCGGCTGCAACAGCCGCAGGAACAGCTCGCGTTTCTGGCGGAGACTGTTGCGCGGCTGGATGCGCAGGACTGGGCGGCCTAGAGCCTTCGTCCCAATTCCGAAGGCGTGGCGGGTTGCGCCAGATGTTTGTGCACGGTCTCCTAGCGGTGCGTTAGATGGGGATGCCCTGATGGTGAAGGTTTGGCGAATATAGACATACAGCGTGCGCTGCTCAGCGTCTCGGATAAGACCGGTATCGTGGAGTTGGCCCAGGCACTCGCCGCGCGGGGTGTCGAACTGCTCTCCACCGGTGGCACTTTCAAAACCCTGGTCGACGCCGGGGTCGCTGTCACCGAGGTTGCCGACCACACCGGGTTCCCGGAGATGATGGACGGTCGGGTAAAAACCCTGCACCCGAAGATCCATGGCGGCCTGCTCGGGCGCCGCGCCATCGATGCCGAGGTGATGTCCGCCAACGATATCGCTCGGATCGATCTTCTGGTGGTGAATCTATATCCCTTCGCCGCCACCATCGCCCGCCCGGACGCAACGCTGGCAGAGGCGATCGAGAATATCGATATCGGCGGCCCGGCCATGCTGCGCTCGGCGGCCAAGAATCATGTGGATGTGCTGGTGTGTATCGATCCGGCTGACTATGAACGGGTGGTCGAGCGCCTCGATAGCATCGATCTCGATCTGCGTCGCGAGTTTGCGATCAAGGCGTTTCGGCATACGGCGCAGTACGACGCGACCGTAGCCCAGTATCTGGGCGCTGAAGAAACCCTGCCCGCGTCGATCAGCCTGAGCTACAACCGGGTAGAGGAGATGCGCTACGGAGAGAATCCGCATCAGCGCGCGGCTTTCTATCGCGAGGTCATACCGCCGCCCAGCGGTGCGATCGCTAACTATGAACAGCTGCAGGGGAAGGCGCTTTCGTACAACAATATTGCCGACACAGACGCGGCACTGGAATGTGTCAAGGTGTTCGACGCACCCACCTGTGTGATCGTCAAACACGCTAACCCCTGTGGGGTCGCCACCGCCGCCTCGCTGGCGGAAGCCTACGATCGTGCGTTTGCGGCCGATACCACATCGGCGTTTGGCGGCATCATCGCGGTTAATGACACCCTGCACGGCGATCTGCTTGCCACCATCCTGGAGCGCCAGTTTGCCGAGGTGATCATCGCACCTCATGTGGCGCCTGAATGTACCGAGATCGGCGCCCGTAAGAAGAACGTGCGCATCCTTCAATGTGGCGATCTGGCCGGCGCGGGTCGCGGCCTTGAGTTCAAGCGGGTCGGTGGTGGCCTGCTGGTGCAGGACGCAGACGAGTTGTGTCTGGACGATGCTCAATTGCGCGTAGCGGGGCAGGTCGAGCCTTCAGCTGTGCAGATGGAGGATCTCCTCTTCGCCTGGAAGGTGGCCTGGTTTGTTAAGTCCAACGCCATTGTCTATGCCAGGGAGGGACAGACCATCGGCATCGGGGCCGGGCAGATGGCTCGCGTGACCAGCGCCATCATCGCTGGCATCAAGGCCGCGGACGAAGGTCTTGCCGTGGCCGGCTCGGTCATGGCGTCCGATGCCTTCTTTCCCTTCCGGGACAGTATCGATGCGGCGGCCGAGTCGGGCATCAAGGCGATTATCCAACCTGGTGGTTCCGTGCGCGACGATGAGGTGATCGCCGCTGCAGATGAGCATGACATCGCGATGGTGTTCACCGGGGTGCGTCATTTCCGGCACTGAGGTCGCGCGTCTTCCGGGCGCCCTTGCACAAACCACAAAACGATCATCCGTTCTCGCTCGAACGCGTGGTCGAAACACAGATGCCCATAGACACAAGGGGATATAGGCGGATGAAAGTACTGGTGATCGGTTCCGGTGGTCGCGAGCATGCCCTTGCCTGGAAGCTGCAAAGCTGCGCGGGTGTGACCGAAGTATTGGTTGCCCCCGGCAATGCCGGTACGGCGACCGAGCAGGGCGTGCGTAACGTCGATATAGATGCCGAAGACATCGCCGGGCTGGTCGCGCTGGCCCAGAATGAAGCTGTTGGTTTTACGATGGTAGGGCCCGAGGCCCCGTTGGTCGCCGGTGCGGTCGACGCTTTTCAGGCTGCCGGCTTGCGCTGTTTCGGCCCGAGTCAAGCGGCCGCCCAATTGGAGGGCTCCAAAGCCTTCACCAAGGACTTCCTTGCTCGCCACGACATTCCCACCGCCGCATATGAAATCTTCACCGACGTCATTGCTGCCAGGGAGTATATCTCCGCGCAGGGGGCGCCGATCGTGGTGAAGGCGGATGGGCTTGCGGCCGGTAAAGGGGTGGTCGTCGCGGCGACGGTGGAAGAAGCTCATCGAGCGGTGGATGACATGCTCAGCGCCGGCGCTTTTGGCGCCGCAGGCGCGCGGGTTGTGGTCGAAGAGTTTCTGGTGGGGGAAGAGGCAAGTTTCATATGCCTATGCGATGGCAAGACCGCCATCCCTTTCGCATCGTCGCAGGATCACAAGCCGCGGGATGATGGCGACAAGGGCCCAAACACAGGAGGGATGGGCGCTTACTCACCCGCGCCCGTGGTCGATGAAGAGGTGCACGAAAAGGTTATGAGCCAGGTCGTAGAACCCACCCTGGCCGGGATGGCTGCTGACGGTCATCCCTATGTCGGTTTTCTGTACGCGGGCCTGATGATCACGCCGGCGGGGGATCCTAAGGTCATCGAGTTCAATTGCCGTTTTGGTGATCCGGAAGCACAGCCGGTTATGATGCGGCTGCGTTCGGACCTCCTGGCCTGCTGTGAGAAGGCGCTAGATGGCGAGTTGGCCGACGTGCATCTGGAGTTCGACAAACGCATAGCGCTCGGCGTGGTGATGGCCGCGGGTGGCTATCCCTTGAGCTACGACAAGGGGGACGCGATTTCCGGACTGGACAAAGATCTGGTTGACACCAAGGTCTTTCATGCGGGTACGCGGGAGGCAGATGGACAGATTGTCACCGACGGCGGACGCGTGCTATGCGTGGTCGGGGTGGGCAGCTCGGTGGCTTCGGCCCAGGCCCGCGCTTATGAGCGGATCGATCTGATCGGTTGGCGCAGCCGCTACTTCCGCAAAGATATAGGGGCTCGCGCGCTGGCGCGCGAACAGCAGGCCTGAGCAGGCGCGCACGCGCCTGCTACCGCAACCCGCGTTACGCCTCAGGCGGCAGCGGGTGAAATCTGCAGCTCCCCGTCGCCCAGGTACCACTGTTGATCGAACAGCTTCAGGTCCACGGGGTTGGGTAGGTACACATCCTCACTGCGCGGCAGGCGGGATTCGCCACGCTCGCTGTAGTGCCGTGAAATCTGCGATATGAACAACACCCGCAGCGCTCGTTCCTGCGCATGATCCCGCAGCAGGGTGATTTGTTCCTGTAGCGGAGCCTTGTGCCGAGCGGCATCCAGTTGTTGCAGATAGTCCACAACCACCAGGCTCTGCGCGGGTGCGTGCTCAAGTGCGGCGAGGATATAGGGTGCGCTGATCTCATCGTCGTTGTCGAATGTGAAGCGCGGGGCATGGTCGGCCTGATCTTCATCCACGGCGCTAAAACAAGCTGCCATCTGCGCACGAGTATAGTCGAGTGAGAAGAACCAGGCCTGATGACCGGCGCGCATCGCGGCGATGGCCACCTCCAGGCACAGCTGGGTCTTACCCTGACCGGGCCGCGCAGCCACCAGGGCAAGTTCCCCCGGCACGAGGCGCTTTTGTAGCTCTGCCGGGGTATTCGCCCGCGCATGATGAGCGGCGAGCTGGCTCCAACCGCCAAAACCCTCTGCCGCTGCGATGCGGTCGAGGGCTGCGTGGTGGGCAAGGTTTTCGGCGCGTGCCAGTTCGCGTGCACGCTGCTTGAGACGGTAAATCGGTACCGATAACTTCATACATAACCTCCAAAACGGACGCGGTGTCACAATCCCTCCTTATGCGACGCTTATCCAGGTGGTTAGGTTATTGGGCTGAGTGTCACCAGAGGCTATCTCGTCTCGTATGACGCTCAATGACCCTGCATGAGAAGTGCTTCCCCGCTGGAGGGGGGTGGCCTGGGTGGGGCCGGACTTTAGTATGCCTCTCTGGGCTGCGCGCTGTCATCCGATTTCTGTCTGTCGGGATGGTTGCACAGCGCGGGCAGTTCGCACATGTGATGCCTACAGAAGCTGCTGGTGACGTGTGCCGGTGGCGCTCAGTATACGCAGGCGAACCGAGGTTGGAGATCTGCGCTGGAGCCGCTATGAATGCATCTATCCTGGCCCGTCTGCGGTGCTGTCGCGGGTTGAGCGTCACCCGGCGCGAGAGTCTCGCACGCTGGTTGCATGCCAGGGGATGTGTGAGTCTTTTTGTTGTACCGCCGGGTCTGGGGCTGTGGGTGCCACGGTACGGGCGTTGCTACTTGCTGCGCGGGCGGGTGCTCTGCGGTGGATGTCTCGTCGGCGTTGAATCGGGGTTCCGCGCACCCCTGCTCGCACGCGTGCGTCGAATCCATGCGGCGGCGGCGGAAGGTGCGACGGTGATATGGCTGGCGCTTCCATTGTGGCAGAGACTGTTTTGCCGCTGGGGAAAGGCACAGCAGCAGGAAGGACGGCGGCCTCGGTGTTCACAGCGCTCGTGTGCGGTGCTGAGGGTTTACGCGAGCACGGTGCGCCCTTCCGCCCATGTGCGCAGCGAGTGTATGGTCTCTGCACGCAGCACCGAAATCGGATAGGTGCGATCCAACGCAGCTTCGATGTCGGCCTGATGGATGTCCGCCGCCCTGGCGGAAGCCAGGTAACGCGCGGAGATGATCGCCTCTTCGATCTCAGCGCCGGTGAAGCCGTCGGCTTTGTCGGCCAGTGCCGTCAGGTCGAATTGCGTGGCGTCGAGATCGCGTTTGTTCAGGTGGATGCGGAAGATCTCCTGGCGCACCTCGGCGTCGGGAAGGTCGACGAAGAAAATCTCGTCGAGACGACCTTTGCGCATCAATTCGGGTGGCAAACCGCTGATGTCGTTGGAGGTGGCAACGATAAAAACGGCATCGCTGTTTTCCGCCATCCAGGTCAACAAAGTTCCCAACACGCGTTGTGAAGTTGCGTTGTCCGATTGCCCCGTCGCCAGGCCTTTTTCTATCTCGTCCATCCACAGCACGCAGGGGGCCATCAGCTCTGCCTGCTTGAGCGAGTTGCGCAGGTTGCGCTCGGTCTCGCCAAAGAACTTGTTGTAGAGCGAGCCGAAGTCCAGGCGCAGCAGGGGGATCGACCAATAGCCGGCCACCGCCTTGGCGGCGAGGGATTTTCCGCCGCCCTGAATCCCGAGCAGCATGACACCTTTGGGGCGATCTTTCGTGGCTTCCAGAAATGCTTCTTTGCGAATCTCCAGCCAGTGCTTGAGGTTGGTCAGGCCTGCGACATTGGAGAAACGCTCCGTGTCGTATTCGAAATGCAGAACCCCTTCGGCGTCCATCAGGTCGAATTTGAGTTTGTTGATCTCGGGCAGATCCGACTCGGTGATCGCACCATCCCGATAGATGGCATGACGTATGAGGACCTGGGCGTCCGCATGGGAAACGCCGCGCAGGTTGGCTATGAGTTTGTGTAGGGTATCGCTGTCGGTGCGCACTCTCTTACCCTGGTTCTGGCCTGCCCACTCCTGGGCCTGGGCTCGTACCATGGCCATCAACTCCTCGTCGCTGGGCAGGCGCAGATTGAGATTGGCGGACATGCGACCGAGCTCCGCAGGCATATCGAGTTCATGGCTGACCATCACGATGGTGTTCTGAGATTCCTTGTGGGCGAGGGCAATCTCCTTTAGAAAGCGCACATTCTTGGGCTCACCCTTCAGGTACGGGTGAAAGTCACATAACACAAATAATGCTGGCCCGGGGGTTTTGGCGATATGCCGCAAGACCTCTTCCGGGTCGTCGTATTCGGTGGCATCACCCGCGGGCTCGGTCCCGAAACCACCCAGCTTCAATCCGCGGGTGACACTCCAGTCATAGAAGGACAGTCCGCGTTGAATGGCGCAGCGCAGCAGCAGCTCCAGTACGCGGCGTTCGTCTGGAGATTCGATGCCGATGATGGGAATCCGGGCATCCAGCAGGACGTTCAGGTCTTTTGTATCAGCCATCTTTTATCTCGGCACTCGTTTGTCCCGGTCCTCTTTTGTCCCAGCCAGAGTGCTATTATGCCTGTGGGCACATCCCTCTCGTTGTCGTGAGCTTCACAGATTTGTACCCGCAAATAAAATCACCGATGGAAAGCAAACTCAAATGCACACCATGGATCAACTTGTGTTGGGTCTCGATCGCGCTTTGCGCACCTTGAATGGGCTCACACGCGCGCACCGGGAGAGTCCCGCCGCGCAGATCGACGACGAGGGCCTCCCCGAGCAGAACAGAGCCCATGTTGCCGGTCTTATGCGTATCAATCACACCGGCGAAGTCTGTGCCCAGGCATTGTACGAAGGCCAGGCACTCACCGCTCGCAGCGATACCGCGCGCGATGCGCTGCTGCACGCGGCTGAGGAAGAGGGTGACCATCTGGTGTGGTGTCGAGAGCGCCTGGAACAATTGGATAGCCGGCCCAGCGTGCTCGATCCGCTGTTTTATACCGCGTCTTTTGCGTTGGGCGCGGTGACCGGGCTCGCCGGGGATAAGATCAGCCTGGGGTTTGTGGAAGCCACCGAGGACCGGGTGGTGAAACATCTCGAAGCGCACATGGAAGAGGTGCCGTATTCTGACAAGAAAACCCACGCGATCCTCGCGCAGATGCGCGAAGATGAGGCTCACCATGCGGACCAGGCGCTGGGGCTAGGGGGCGTGACCTTCCCGGCGCCGGTCAAAGCTCTGATGACCGCGGTGTCCAAGGTAATGACGCTGACCACTTATCGTATTTGACCTCGGCTGGCGTCAGAGCTTTGTCGCGGCTTGAAGGCACGCGCGGCTGGGGCGGACCCCATATAGGCCTGAATGGCGGTTGCGGCGTCTCGCTAGGATGACAGCGTGAAGCTGTGGGTGACCGCAACGCCGGCGCGCTGCATCATGATGGAAGCAGAGCAGTATTTTTCCGACGTCAGGGCAATCGCGCGCTCTACTTTCTTCTCGCTCAGGCCTTCACCTTCGATCTCGAAGTGGATGTGGATCGCTTCGAATACCTGCGGGACTTCCTGGGCACGCCGGGCTGTGATGTGGGTCACACATTTGGTCACCTTCTGACGCGTTTTGGCCAATATGTTAACGACATCGAAAGATGTGCAACCGCCCACCCCCATCAGCATCAGCTCCATGGGACGAGTGCCAGCGTTTTCGCCGCCCGCGTCTTCCGGACCATCTATCTTTACCGTGTGGCCGGAGTCCGCAATGGCGTCGAATTGCACTTTCTTTTGCCACTCGAGGGTCGTTTTCATGTAAAGCCTTTGTGAGCACTTTGTAGGTTTGCGGACATTTTCGACGAAATATGAGTGAACTGCGACCGCTTGGAGTGTGAAAAGGTGCCGTTTGTCGACCACGTCTCGAAATGGTTCACACACAAGACCTAGTATTCATCACACGCAAGGTGTTACGAAGGAGCGCAACGAAAATGCTTGCAACAAAAAGCAACAACCACATGGGTCGTCCCTTGACTGCAAAGGGCTTCCAAATGAATACGAACGCAGAAGCGCAGAACTCGCATCTCGATGCATTCCTGGCTGCTGCACACCGTCGCAAGTATCCGGCCAAGAGCACGCTGATTTACGCCGGCGACAAGAGCGACTCGATCTACTACGTCCTCAAGGGCTCCGTGACGGTGCTGGTTGAAGACGAGTCAGGACGCGAGATCATCGTGGCCTACTTGAACAAAGGTGACTTCTTCGGCGAGATGCCGTTGTTTGTGGAAGACACCCCGCGTTCGGCTTGGGTGAAAGCCAAGACCGAATGTGAAGTGGCGGAGCTCTCCTATAACAAGTTCAAGGAACTTGCGGATCGCCACACCGATTTACTATATGCGGTAGGACGACAGATGGCAGATCGCCTGAATCGGACTACGCAAAAGGTGAGTGACTTGGCCTTCTTGGATGTCACAGGCCGGGTAGCAAGGACTCTGCTCGAACTCACCAAACAGCCCGATGCGATGACCCATCCCGACGGGATGCAAATCAAGATCACGCGCCAGGAGATTGGCCGGATTGTGGGCTGCTCAAGGGAAATGGTAGGACGCGTGTTGAAGACCCTGGTAGACCAAGGATTGGTCTCTGTCAAAGGGAAGACGATGGTGGTCTACGGAACACGCTGATACTACGCGCACATGGATGTGTGTTGATACGAAAAAGGGCTCCGCTTGGAGCCCTTTTTTGTGGGGTTCGAAAAAGATCTCCGGTCAGGAGAATAGTTTCTGCAGCTCGCCGCCCGGCTCTGGCGCGCGCATAAAGGCTTCGCCGACCAGAAAGCAGTACACGTCGTGGGCGTGCATGCGGGCGACGTCCTCGCGCGTGGCGATGCCGCTCTCGGTCACCACGGTCACCCTGGACGGTACTTGGGCGAGAAGGTCGATAGTCACCTCAAGGCTTGTTTCAAACGTCTTTAGGTTGCGATTGTTGATGCCAATCATTTCCGGTTGAAAACTGAGAGCAGCCTGTAGCTCCACCGCGTCGTGGACTTCTATGAGCACATCCAATCCCAGACCCTTGGCGGTCTGACTCAGCACCGTCAGTCGCATGATGTCCAGCGCGGCCACGATCAGGAGAATTGCGTCCGCCCCCATCGCCGCAGCCTCGAATATCTGATATTCGTCGATGGTGAAGTCTTTGCGCAGTACCGGCAATCTGGTCGCAGCGCGAGCGTCGCGCAGATATTGATCCGCACCCTGGAAGTACTGCTCGTCGGTCAGCACGGAAAGACAGGCCGCGCCGTGGGCGGCGTAACTCTCGGCGATCTCCCGGGGGTGGAAATTCTCGCGTATGACGCCTTTACTGGGCGAGGCTTTCTTGATCTCGGCGATCACCCCGGACTGGCCCTGTGAGACGCGGGTCTGTAGCGCTGCCGCAAAGCCGCGCGGGGGTTCCGCGTCCGCGGCTTGCGCACGCAGCTCGTCGGCGCTGACCTGCGCTTTGCGGGCGGCAACTTCTTCTTTCTTGGTCGCGATGATCTGCTGCAGGATGTTGCTCACGCTTCCCCCATCAATTTGCTGATACGTACCAGTTCGGCCAGGCGTTCTTTGGCGAGCCCGGACGAGATGGCATCCTGGGCCATCGCCACCCCGTTGGCGAGGGAGGTCGCGATGCCCGCCACGTAAATGCCTGCGCCGGCGTTCAACGCCACAATCTCGGCGGGAGCGCTGGCGGCGTCGGCGAGGGATTGGTGCACTAGCTCGAGGCTGTGCTCGACCGATTCTGCCGCCAGCGCGTCGATTGCAGCCTGCGGGTGGTTGGCCACCCCGAGATCCGACGGGTCGACGGTGTAGCTTTCGATCTGGCCGTCCTTCAACTCGACGATGTGGGATGGCGCGTCCAGCCGTATCTCATCCAGCCCATCGCTGTGCACGATCAAGGCGTGCTCGCTGCCAAGGATCCGCAGCACCTGCGCCATTTTCGTCTGCCAAAAAGTATCGAACACGCCGATCACCTGCCGCCTCGCTCCCGCTGGATTGGTCATCGGCCCGAGCACATTCATCATGGTGCGGATGCCGATCTCCTGACGTACCGGACCGGCAAAACGCATGGCGCTGTGATGTGCCTGGGCGAACATGAAGCCGACCCCCACATCAGTGATGCAGCGTCCGATCTGTTCGGGGGTGAGGGCCAGGTTTACGCCGGCTGCTTCCAGTACATCTGCCGAGCCGCAGAAGCTCGTCATCTTGCGGTTGCCGTGCTTGGCTACCTTGGCCCCGGCTGCCGCCGCCACGAAGGCAGCTGCGGTGGAGATGTTGAAGAGTTTGCTGCCGGACCCGCCGGTTCCGCAGGTATCGATGAGGTTAGGGTGGCTGACCTCCACCTTGGTCGAGAGTGCGCGCATCGTGGTGGCGGCGCCGGCGATCTCAGCGGGGGTTTCGCCTTTGACCCGCAGGCCGGTTAGCAGCGCGCCGATCTGCGCGGGTGTGGCCTCGCCGGACATGATGATGTGGAACGCGGCGGCGGTTTCGTCCTGGGAAAGATCCGCACCCTCGGCAATTCTGGCTAAAGCGTCTTGCAGGTTCATGTTTGTAACCTTGTTAGCGTCTCGCGGACGGGAATATGCCTGAAGTTTAACCGCCCAGGAAGTTCTGCAACAGATCGTGTCCCACCCGGGTATTTATCGACTCCGGGTGGAATTGCACCC
>JBCCHL010000144.1:0-11984 GCA_039028775.1 Pseudomonadota bacterium
CAGGCGCTTCAGGTTATCTTCGGGGTTGCGATCGATAAGTTTGTTGTAGGGATCGATACCGACTCGCGCGGGCGCTTCATCCACCAGAATGACCATTTCAACCGCCTCACCATCCAGTCTGACCTTTTCGAAATACAGCGGTTCCGGCAGCTGGAACTCCCCCATTTCCTCATCGGTGTCCGGAAAGACTGCGATGTCCACCCACGCATCCATGGCGGCGGGGGTTTCCTGTCCTTCGCCGTCCGCGTAGAACTTGGCAGCACCGGTCGTGATTCGCACCTCATATTGCTCTCCGACCCGGGCCACGCTCGCCTCTTCAACGCGCAGATCGAACAGGGTGATCTTCTCGAACAGGTCGGTGATCACATCCTGATACTGGGCATCTGCGACCGAACGAAACTCGGCCACCATGTCCAGCGCCGTGGGAAACGGTGCCCCCTTGAACGCATATTTGGCTAAGAAGTTGCGCAATGCCAGATTGACTTGTTGTTCGCCGATCAGATCTTGCAGTGCGTACATCACCAACGAACCCTTGCGGTAGTGGATGTAGCCTTGATTCTCGTTCAGCACCAGCGGCAGCTCTTCGATCAGTTCACCCCCGCGGGAGACGAGGTAGCTGTCGAGCTCGCGGCGTAGAAACTGGCGCATACGGTGTTCGCCATATTCGGCCTTCATGACCATCAGCGCAGAATATTGGGCCAGGGTCTCGATGATCGCTGTGGCGCCCTGGGTCCGCGCGCCAATCGCCTGATGCGCCCACCACTGATGGGCCATCTCATGGGCGGTGACATAGAACACCAGGTTGATGTCGTCTTCGTCGCGCAGATCCGCAACAAAGCCGATGGCCTCGCTGTACGGGATCGTGTTCGGGAACGCCTGGGCAAAACTCTGGTAGCGTGGAAACTCCAGAATCCGGAACTGACGATACTGATACGGCGAAAACTGGCTGGAGAAGTAGTCGAGCGACTTCTTCGTGCTGTTGACCATCGAGTCGACGTTGTAGGCGTGTTTGGGATCGTGGTAAATCTCGATATCTACGTCGTTCCACTTGTCACGCAGCACTTCATAACGCGCAGAGACGAAGGCAAAGAACGGCCATATGGGTGCATCCATGGCGTAGGTGAAGGTTCGACGATCATTCTCTTCTTCCACGTCGCCCACCAGGTAGCCCGGCGCGATGGCGATCTGATCCGCAGACGTGGAAAAACGAGTGCGGAAGTTGGTGCGGGCCGCGACACCCAGCTGATTCACACCATGCCAGCGCTCATCGTCGATCTTCGGCTGTCGCACAATCGGGGGTAGGTCGTACTCGCGCCGCTTATTGGGGTCGCCTAGCTCCAGGCCGAAGTTGTAGCCGAGAAAAGGCATCACCTCGGTGTTGTTTACGAACGTCCCATTGGCCACCACCCGGGTATTCGTGTTACCCCCGGTCGAGGCCGGGTTGGGATTCGGGAAGCCGTTGTGATCCCAGGTGAGCGACCAAGCGACCCGCATCTTGTCACCCGGCAACAAGGGGTCGTGCAGACGGAAGCGCCGCACCCCCACGCTCAAATCTTCTGCGATGACCTCAACCGATGGATCGTCGTACAGATCGAGGGAATCCAAGCGCGCGAACGGGTGGGTGCTGACGAAGAGCTCTTCTATTGTGTCCGTGTGGTGGTTGGCCAACAGCAGCGTGCCACTGGTGCGCATCAGACGTTCCGCGGGATACAAATCGACATCGACGACCACATCTTCCACCTCGGGTTGCACCAGGGTTTCAAAGGACTTGTAGGTTTTCTCATAACGCGCCTGTTGCGCCTCCACTTCATCCTGGATTTTGTATTCGTTGACAACATTGGTGTTGTAGAAAATCCAGCCACCCACCGCGAGGAATACAACCGCAGCACTCACACCTGCGGTGACCAGACCGCTGGACAGACGCTGTCGCACATCCGCCCAACGTTGCGCCCATCCTGTCACCAGACCGCGGGGATAGAAGAGATGCGCAGCGATCGCTAACAAGACACAGAACGCGGACCAGTAAAGCGTGAACATGATCAACGGCTCCAAATAATGACCGTAGCCGTTCATGTCCGAATAAGGTGCGCTGGGCGTTCCGAAGTTGTACAGGCTATGCTCAAAGCCGAGGCTTGAAGCGCTCTGGAAGCCGATAAACACCACCAACAGACCGAGCATCCCCATCCATTTATTGCCCAACAAAACCTGGATGAACACGGCCAGAACCGCCAGCAGGAAGAAAAAGCCGCCAAACACAAACAGCAGAGCACCGAGATAGAGCAGCACCTCAACGTTGAAAAAGTCCTGCAGCAGCTGCACCACTATCGCGCTGACCATGCCGAACATGAGGAGGCAGATCACGATGAACCACAACGTGATGACCTTGCTCAAGACCATTACGAAGTTGGGATACGGAGTGGCATCCAACACCTCGCTCACCCGGGTCTGGCGTTCGCGATGCACCACCTCCCCGGCGAAGTACAACACCACCATGAGGATAAAGAACAGATAGCTCCCCTCGATCACCCGCAGCATCGCTGCGGTGGTGGGCAGCAGGGGTGTGCCGGCGCCACCGCTGGAGAAGTAAAAACCGCCGACCACGTTCAACGTGGCAAAGCCCATGAGCGCATAGAAGGGCAAGCTTTTGAGGATCGCGCGCAGGTCCATCCGCACCTGGGAGCGCAGTTGCGCAAAGTGTTGCCCAGCGCCGAACCGCAGGGCGGGCACGAGCGGCTGCAACGCCGGCACCGTATCAACGCCTTGTTTCTTCACGCGTCGCCCGAAAGGGCTGGGCGACAGGTCAAAACGATAGCGCCAGAGCGTCAGCGCCATGGCGATCACACCGACCCCCACCCACAGAATACGGTTCCACAACAGGTTGCCTTCCAACGGAACCAACTGGTTGTTGCGCTCGAACACCGTCCAATAGCGTGAAACTTCGCTGAACGCCCCGCTACCGAAGGGATCGAGCATGGCGTACAACACCGCCTGTTCGCGGTCGACGATAGAACCCACGATGATATAAGCGACCAGAAAACCGATCGAGCCGATAAACGCGGCCAGCATCGATCTGGTGAGCGCGGCCAGCGCATAGAAGAACGCGCCAGTGAAAAAGAAATTGGGTAGCGTAACCACCAGCAACGCATACACGTAAGGGGTGAGACTGAACGCGCCAACCCGCTCCTGATCGAGCCACGGCATCAGGGTGCCGAGCAAAGTCCCGAACAGCGCGGCTGCCCCGACCAGGCTGGCGAACAAGAGCGCGCCTAAAAAGCGCCCAAGCACAAACGCAATGGGGCTCACCCCGGTCGTGAACAGCAGCTCCGCGGTCTGCAACTCGTAGTCGCGGGTGATGGCCTGGGAGACGATGGCCACGGCCGCGAACATACCGATAAGGCTGAAGAAAAATTGGGTATAGACAATGCCCCACCAAGCGTTGATGTTGATGTTGTTACCCAGGCCGCCCAGCTGGATATCTTCCGACGACGTCAGGAAAAAAGCGAACAGCGCAAACACGATGGCCAACACGAGAAACAGGGGCGAGCGAAGTTGGGTGCGACATTCGAATTTCAGCACTTCCCACATCATGGCTACTCCACGTCCACGCTGAACCCCGCGGCCGCAAGGGTTGCGAAGTACACATCCTCCAGATTGGGCTGGGCAGCCTCAAACCCGTCGGGCGCGACATCCGCTACCACTTTCAGCTCGGTTTGCCCCGCCACACGCCGCGAGGCGAGCACATCGACCCGCGCACGGACCTGTTCCGCTTCCGCATGGCTAGACAACTGGCGCCACAGCCGACCTTCCAGTTCGACCAGCAGTTGCCGCGGCGATCCCTCGCGCAGAATCCTGCCACCGGCCATGATCGCCATACGCGGGCATAGGTCCGCCACATCTTCCACGATGTGGGTGGAGAGGATCACCACCACCTCTTCTCCTATGCTGGCCAGGAGGTTATGGAAGCGGCGCCGCTCCACCGGATCGAGACCCGCGGTCGGCTCGTCCACAATGACCACCTCCGGCTGACCGATCAGCGCCTGAGCCACGCCGATACGTTGCTTCATGCCGCCGGAGAAAGTGGTCATGTTCTTTTTGCGGACATCCCACAGGTTGGTCTGTACCAGCAGATTTTCTACCAGGGTCTTCCGCTCAGCATTATCCGCCACCCCCTTCATCACCGCCAGATGGTCGAGAAACACCATCGCTGAGGTGCGTGGATAGACCCCAAACTCTTGCGGCAGATAGCCAAGGCGTCGGCGCATGTGATCGACGTCGGCACCGATATCCACCCCATCGAGGGTCACCGCGCCGCTATCGGCGTTCTGCAACGTCGCAAGGGTACGCATGAGGGACGACTTGCCCGCACCGTTCGGTCCCAGGAGTCCGAACATGCCTTTTGGGATGTCGAGGTCTATGTGATCCAGCGCGTGCACGCCATTGGGATAGGTTTTATCGAGCTTGGAGATATTCAGCATGGTTCACCGTGGCGATATTTGTTTTCGATTGTCCGTCGAGGGTGCGTTCGAAGAACGTCCCAATGTTGGTGTCACAGGGTAAGTCTTAAGTCGCGCCGCCACGCAAAATAGTTGTGTTTTTTTGCGTCGCTGGCGAGCATAGTTCTGATCGCTGTTGTCGGGGGGGTGGTCAATCACCACCCGACACCACGACAGGCCCGCGCCGCGAACTATAGGACATGCTATGAATGACGATACAGACCGCCAAGCCCTCAAAGCCTTGAACGCACGCATACAACGGCTGGAAGACATCGAGGCTATTCGCCAGCTGAAAGCCACCTACTGCGACGTTTGCGACGATGGCCACAACCCGGATCGTATTGTCACAATATTCACCGAAGACTGTATCTGGGAAGCGCGCGGCATCGGCACGGCAAACGGCCGTGACGAGTTGCGTGCCCTGTTTGAGCGCTTCGGCAGCATGATGAGTTTTACCCAGCACATGACCATGAACCCGCGCATCGAAGTCGACGGCGATACTGCCACAGGACGCTGGTATCTATTTGGGCCGTTCACCTTCCCCGCCAACAAGCAAGCCAAGTGGCAGGCGGCACGCTATGAAGAAACCTACGCGCGGGTGGAAGGCGAATGGCTGATCAAGCACCTCAAGGTGTGTTCACCGCAGATGAGTGTGAAATACGAACAAGGCTGGGGCGAGACCTTGTTTCATCGCTGATCTGCAGACCCGCGCAAGCGAACCCGGCGAGCCGGGATAAAACGGGCCTGTTCCCGGCACGGTAGCCTGCGCGATGCCGGCCACGCCGGCGATGCTAAGCGCGGGTAAGCGTCTGATCCGTCATCATCGCATCAAGCTGTTTCTGCACCCCTTTCGCCCAGCGCGGGTGGGTCAGCACCCAGAACTTGTCCTGAGCGATAGCGTCAAACACCAGTTCCCCTACCTCATCCGGCGCCATGCCTTGCTCGAGGGTCGCCTGGATGTTCTTGGCCATCTTGCCTTGATTCGCACCATCCGCTTTAGGCTTGCTGCCGCCCGGACGATACTCGACCGAGTGACGGGAGATGTTGGTATTGATCGGCCCGGGGCACAGCACAGAACTGGTGATCGGGCTGTCCTTGGCCCGCAGCTCCCGCTCCAACGCGGCCATGAGCGCGACCACACCATGTTTGGCCACGTTGTAGGCCCCCATCATCTGGCTGGAGATCAGGCCCGCCATGCTGGAGGTCGAATTGATGTGCCCTTCTCCGGCCTCTTCAATCACCGGCAAGAACACTTCGATTCCATAGATGGGGCCCCACAGATCGACATCGATGATCCACTTCCAGTCGGAGAGTTTCATCTTCATCGCCGACGTGGGAATGCCAACCCCCGCGTTGTTGCACAGCACATTTACCTTGCCGTAGGTCGATAACGCGAGGTCCTTGAGCTCATTCACCGCATCCAGGGACGAGACATCACAGGTCTGCCCGACCGCCTCCACACCGGCGGCGGAGAATTCCGACAAAGCGCCATCGAGCGCCTGGCGATCGAGATCGGCGATCACCAGTTTCATACCGCGTTGCGCAAACGCGCGACACATGCCCAGACCAATGCCGCTCGCTCCCCCGGTGACCACCGCCACCCGACCTTCAAACTCTTTCATCTCTTCCCCCTGTGACCACACGCTTGCGCAACGCGCTGAGCGTTGACCCGTATCAAGCCAAACAATTCACCTGCGGTTCGACCCAACTGATGCCGGGTACAAACTTCGGCAGGTACAGGCCCGATCATGGCATCGGCGGGCGAGGAAAACAAAGCGCGAAGTGATTGAACCACAACGAAAGACCCTTAAATCTGCGCTTGTGCGCGCCACGCCCAGAAAGATCGCAAAACGATTCAACACGTGAACATACCGGTTCAAGCACCCACATAGACGCAGCGATCTAAAGCGCCTAGGCTAGCCGACCCTTAGACCCGATTGGAGAAATCATGGCCCTGGGACGCTTGGAAAACAAAGTAGCGGTCATCACCGGCGGCGCCAGTGGTATTGGCCTGGCCTGCGCCAAACGTTACGCGGAGGAAGGCGCACAGATTGTCATCAGCGACATCGGCGCCCAGCGCTTGGAAGACGCCGCCGCTGAGATTCGCCACGGTACCAACGGTAAGGTGATCTGGGTTGAAGCGGATGTGTGCCACGAAGAGCAAATCTCTGCCCTGATGCAGAGCGCGATAGACGAGTTCGGCCAGATCGATACCGTCCTCGCGGCTGCCGGTGTCTCCAGCGCCAACTACGTGAGCGGTCAGACCGCAGAATCGCAACTCGCTGGGTTCCTCCTTGAGAAACCGCTGGACGATTGGAATCGCGTGCTGCAAATCAACCTCACCGGCGTCATGCTGACCGATCGTCTCGCTGCCCGTCACATGGTCCAGAATGGTAACCCGGGCACCATCGTTAACATCGCATCCACCGCGGCCAAAGTGGCCCTCCCCGGCGCTGCGGACTACTGTGTATCGAAGGCCGGTGTAGCGATGCTCACCCACACTTTCGCTTTGGAGCTGATCGAGCATAACATTCGGGTGAACGCGATTGGACCCGGCTTCATCCGCACCCCGATGACCCAGGGGTTACAAGACGAAAGTGACGGGGCAGAAATGATGCTGACCATGACCCCGATGGGGCGCCTCGGCGAACCGGTCGAGATGGCCAACACCGCGCTGTATCTGGCTTGTGAAGAATCAAGCTACACCACCGGCGCCACCCTCTACCCCAACGGCGGCATCATGGTCGCCTGAGCGTGGTCGGCGTTTGGCCACACACGGTTTCGGAATAAGAGGAATTAGAGCAGTTGGATCCGGTCAGCCAGGGCGCAGTCGGCGCCGCATTTGCACAAACCGCCAGCACGCGCGAACGCGTGCTCGCATTTTCGATCATCGGCGCGCTGGCGGGAATGGCCCCGGATCTGGATGTGTTGATCCAGTCGCCCACCGACCCGCTGCTGTTTCTGGAATATCATCGCCACTTTACCCACGCGTTAATATTTATTCCCTTCGGCGCGCTGATCGTCGCGGCGGTCATGAACCTGGTTCCGCGCAACCCGCTGACCTTCCGACAAACCTATCTCGCCAGCCTGATCGGCTACGCCACGCATGGCCTGCTCGACGCCTGTACTTCCTACGGTACACAGCTCTTCTGGCCTTTCAGCGACCAGCGGGTGGCGTGGAACAATATCAGCGTGGTGGACCCGTTTGTTACGGTGCCACTGCTGGTTCTGATCGCCGCTGCAGTGTGGCGTAAGAACAAGCTCTATACCAGCCTCGGCCTCGCCTGGTTGATCGGCTATCTGCTCCTCGGAGTCTGGCAGAACCAGCGCGCCGTGGACGCAGGCTTCGCCATCGCCCAAGCGCGTGGACACAACCCCACTCATGTCTCCGCCAAACCCAGCTTCGCGAACATCATCCTGTGGAAAACGATCTACGAACACGACGGCTACTACTATGTCGATGGCGCCCGGGTCACCACCGAGAGTACCCACTGTCCTGGCGCGCGCATAGAGAAGCTCGATCTGGCCAGACACTTCCCAGCCCTGAATCCGAACAGTCAGACCGCGCGGGACATCGAACGCTTTCGCTGGTTTTCTCAGGATCATCTCGCGCCCTTTGAGGACGGCCGCCAGATCATCGATATACGCTATTCCAACCTGCCGACCGAGATCGAACCACTCTGGGGTATTGCCATCGATCCACAGGCCGCTATTGATGATCACGTGGCGTTCTGGCCCAATCGACGTGTGAGCGAGGAACAGATGACACAGCTCGGGAAGCTGATCGATGGCACAGCATGCGCCCCTATCGGCGACCTATGAGTGGATTCAACCGGGAGGGGATATGGAACTCAAAATAGCGCTGACCCTGAATGACAACAGCGAGGCGGCAAATGTCGCGAGCCACTTGGGCGGTGCCCTGTACAGCGACGAACGCGAAGACACCAGCCGCCTGCCGTTCACCGCCCTCGTCACCGGCGTGACCGACGACGTGCAGCAGTTTGCTGATAGCGCGGTCGAAGGCGTTTATGTCGTCGCTGAACGGATCATCAAACCCGGCGTAGCGAAGGTGTTCAGTCTCTCACCCATGGTCGGCAATCCAGATCTCAGCCACGCCCAAAGCGACGCCCACTGGCGCGATACCCATGCGCCCTTAGCGCTCAAGCACCATGCGTACATGACCGAATACGTACAACTTTCCATTCTGCACTGCATTCGCGGGCGGGCCCTCGATGGCTTTGCACTGTGTGGTTTTGAGACCGTGGAAGACTTGAAAACGCGGTTCTTCAGCGAGCCGGACAGCTATGAGGTGATCATGGACGACATCCCAAAGTTTGCGGACACCGCCAAATCACCGCGACCGCTGATCGCAACCCCGCACCGGTTTTAGCGCAAACGCGCCGGATCAGTCGACGCGCAGCCGCTCGAAGAGGTCCACCACTTCGGCCACATCGTCTGCGCCCATGGTCTGCAGGACTTCTCCCGCCGCCTGGGCCAGGGAGGCACGCGCCAGTTCGCCATTTGGATTGGCCGTCTGGATGTTGTGATACAAACTTGGATTCTCCCGCAACATGCCTTCGGCAACCCGGGACAGCTCAGCAAATATAGGTGTGGCCATGGCCTGCACGAGGGCCGGGGGGGCGTTCACCCGCTGCGTCAGGTCCTCCCGGGCATGGGCGAACAGCGCGAGCGTTGCGTGGGTCATCACCTGTACCACCGAGGTGACCTGATCGTGAGTCTCGCTGTCGGTGTCAAGCCAGGCCGCACCCCAACTGCGAAACAGCTCTGCGGCAGAGGCGACGGCGGGACCGTCGCGCAAGGTCATGCCGACCATATTGTGACCATCAAACCCACGATCCGGTCCAAACATGGGGTGGATACTGAGGTATTGCGCGCCGCGGCAGAGCCGCTGCGCCGCGGCACAGATGTTGCTCTTCACCGAACAGATATCGACCACCACCTGCTCCGAGCGCACATGGTCATCGAGGACTTCCAGCGCTCGCAGCGCGACCGGTTCAGCAACGCACAGGAGCAGCATGTCGTGCTCTGCTACCGCCCGCTGCAACGCTTCGGGCTCGACAAACAGGTCACATCGCACGACCGCATCACCCTCTCGATCGAGCCCGGTCACCGCCACCCCGGATGCGCGCAAGGCGTCCCCAAACGCTCGACCAAACCCTCCGTTTGCCCCCAGGATCAGGGCACTGTGTATACCTGACGCGGCGATGATAACCTCTCTACTGCTTGCGACGTCATGCTAACAACAAAGAGGCCCCTATGCCCAATCTCACCGAGTTGAGCGCCACCGTCGGCCGGTTGCTCAAAGACCAGAACGCCACCATCGCGGTGACCGAATCTTCCACCGCCGGTCTGATCAGCGCGGCCCTGCTGGCCGTCCCCGGCGCCTCCGCTTACTACCTCGGCGGATCGGTGGTCTACACCCTGACTTCACGCCGCAAATTGCTCGGCATCCGACGCGAGGACGTTGACGGTCTGGAACCTCTGACCGAAGCGATGACCGCCGTGTTCGCCCAGAAAGTGCGCGCGCAATTCGAGGCCACGTGGTCTATCGCCGAGTTGGGGGTCGCCGGTCCCACTGGCGCACGCTATGGTCATCCACCGGGGATCAGTGTGCTCGCGGTCGATGGGCCCCGGTCGCTGACCGCCGTGGTCGACACCGGCAGTGCGGATCGTGAAGAGAATATGTGGACGTTCACCCGCAATGCGATGGGGCTTCTAGAACAGGCACTCAGTCAGTAAACTCAAACGCAGGGAGAGATCGCCAATCGCTGATGCTATCGGCAGCAGTACACCTGCGATCGTGTCGCATGCGTGTGTGATCGCGCGTAAGCAAGAACAAAAGCGATAACTGTGGCGCCACGAGCGGCGCAGCGAAGGGGAGGAGCAACACCGTGCCAGGTTTAAGCAGAGTTTTGATCGCCAACCGCGGCGAGATCGCTATTCGGATCGCGCGCGCAGCGGCGGGCTTGGGGATGGAGTCGATTGCCGTCTACGACGCCGCCGACCAATTGTCCCTGCACACTCGTTACGCGACCCGCGCTGTACAACTACCGGCAGCTTCCGATCCGGTTTCCGCCTATCTGAATGTCGAGGCGATCATCGACATCGCCAAGGCCGAGGCGTGCGACTGCATCCATCCCGGTTACGGCTTTCTGTCCGAAAACGCGCCGTTGGCGCAAGCCTGCGCCGCTGCAGGCATCACCTTTGTGGGCCCCGAACCGGAAACGCTGACCCTGTTCGGCGACAAAGTCAGCGCGCGCAAGCTCGCCCTCGAACTCGAAATCCCGGTGGTCCCCGGCAGCGACAGCGCACTCCTCGATAGCAAAGCAGCGGCGGGCCTGGCAGCAGAATTTGGCTATCCGGTGATGTTAAAGGCGGCTGCCGGGGGTGGCGGGCGCGGCATGCGCGCCGTGCAGGGCGCCGATGAGATGGACGAGGCGTTTACACGCTGTCAGAGCGAAGCCGAAGCCGCATTCGGCAACGGCGCCGTGTTCATCGAGAAACTGGTCATCGACCCGCAACACATCGAGATTCAGGTGCTGGGGGACGGCGCCGAGGTTGTCCACTTCTACGAACGCGACTGCTCTATCCAACAGCGCAATCAGAAGGTCGTGGAGATCGCTCCAGCCCCGAACCTCGACCCGGACTTGCGTGACAAACTATTGGACGCCGCGATCACGCTCACGCGAGCTTGTAACTATCGCAACGCGGGCACGGTCGAGTTTCTGCTCGATCCAGCGCAAGGTGAATACTATTTCATCGAATGTAACCCACGCATCCAGGTCGAGCACACCGTCACCGAGCAGGTGATGGGTGTAGACCTGGTCGAAAGTCAGTTTCGTATCGCCGCGGGCAGCTCCCTGGCGGCGCTTGGCTACAGCAGCCAGGCCGACGTGGGCACCCCCCGCGGCTACGCCATCCAGACCCGGGTTGTGGCCCAAGGGGCCGGCACCATCACCGCTTACAAAGAACCCTCCGGCGTCGGCACCCGGGTCGATGCCCACGGCTACGCCGGCTATACCCCGCCCCCCCAATTCGATCCGTTGTTGGCCAAACTCATCTGTTACAGCCCATCGCCGGATTACCAGGTGACCCTAGAGCGCACCGCCCGCGCCCTGGCGGAGTTCCACATCGTCGGCCTCGCCACCAACCTGCAACAGCTACGCGGTATCCTGCAACAAGCCAGCGTACGGAAAGGGGATGCCCGCACCACGCTGCTCGCGAGCCTCGGCGATGACGCAAACGACACGACGGGCAACATCACGCTGGATCTATTGAGCCAGCAGGCCCGCCTCTTACAAGGCGTTCAGAAGACCGTCTCCACCCTGCCCAGCAACAGCGGCCTGGCGGTCCCGGATGGTGAGATCGGGGTGGAGGCCCCCATTAACGGCAATGTGCTGCAGTTGGCGTTGAGCGAAGGTCAACGCGTCGCCGCGGGGGATACGCTGGTCGTGATAAGCGCCATGAAAA